>JASFEV010000053.1:0-19980 GCA_050124655.1 Desulfobacterales bacterium | reverse complement strand
TGACCAATCGATGTAACCTTAAATGCAAAGCCTGCATTCTGTATCGGGGAAGCTGGGAATCTCCACGCGATTGGACGTTTGAGGAACTGGCCCGAATCACCGATCAATTACCGGCCCTGGAACGAACTGCCCTGCACGGTATCGGTGAGCCCCTGTTGAATACTGACCTGCCGGCCATGATTCGCCATTTAAAAGATCGCAATGTGTTTGTATTGTTTAACTCCAACGGCATCTTACTGGATGCAAGCCGTCAAGATGAGCTGATGGAGGCCGGCCTGGATGAACTGCGCATATCTTTGGATGCTGCCACTGCAGCAGGATATAAAACCATGCGCGACAGCGACCGTTTTGATCAGATCGTTGCCAATCTACGTTCTTTTGTTCAACGCATGCGGCAGCAGCAGGCTTTGCGACCGACTCTTTCGCTCTGGTTTCTGGGCACCCGGGAAAACATCAGCGGTTTGCCGCAGTTTGTAAAGCTGGCAGCAGATATTGGTGTCCCCCAGGTTTATCTGCAGCGGCTGGTCTATTTTCGGGACGATGCCGGCTATGGTCTGGCGACACCCGACAAAACTCTGGTGGCATCCGATGGCCAGAGCCGGCAATTTTTAGAACAGGGACAGCATCTGGCCCAGCAGCTCGGTATTGAATTTAACGCTTCCGGCCTGACGACGCCGCTTGAAAGTGTGCAGTCAGAAGCACGGCATCCGCATTCCTGGAAAGGATGTGTGCGACCCACCACCCTGATGTATATCACCGCCAACGGCAATGTGCTGCCGTGCTGCATCTCCCCTTTTTCAACCTCAGATTATGCTTCCATCATCTTGGGCAATGTGTTTAAAAAGCCGTTGCAAGACATCTGGCTGGGATCGAAATATCGATCCTTTCGAAAGTCCCATCAAACGACCACGCCCCCCAAAAGCTGCCGTGGCTGCGGAGAACTCTGGAGCCTCTAAAATTGACAATTACCCGTTTTAAAGCTAAAATTGATATAGTTCCAATCCCGCAGATGTCGGCATAAATATAGCCACTGAGAAGCAGCGATTTTCCAGACAGATCCATTCCTGATGGAATAATGGAATGCTGGAAAAATGGAATTTGGGGGATGAGACGGGTAACTTCGTAATGTAAATCGTTGCCCACGCCATTTTGAAAAAGGCTCAAATCGGCTGAACCCAGTATTCCAATATTCCATTATTCCGATTCCCCAAAATGGTTGGCCAAATTAGAGGTTTCTGGTCTATCTTAAATAGTTGGGTTTTATAAAACTGAATAAAAATAACTTGCAGGAGGTACAGAATGAAATTGTTGCGGCAACGATCGAAGTCCCTTAGCGTCTTTCTGGTCATTATGATGGTTCTGTTGACCGTTCCCTTCCAATCCGTGTTGGCTGCGATGGTCGAAACGGAAGCAACCCTGAAAATAACCGCAGACGGGCAAGAAGCCCGCAACACCATCAAAACGATTTTAGCGCGTGAGGATGCGCAGGCTGTTTTGCAGGCCCAGGGGATCGACCCCCTCGAAGCCATGGCGCGTGTTGACAGCTTAACCGATGCGGAAGCCCGGCAAATTGCCGATCAAATCGAAGAGCTTCCTGCTGGCGGCGGTTTCTTTATAACCTTTCTGATCGTGGTGGGCGTCATTGTCATTATACTGGCCATTACCGATGCCATGGGGTATACCAACGTCTTTACATTTGTCCGCTAATCACCGAAGAAAACGGCACTGCAAGCTGAATTTGTGGCAGCGGATGATGATCTGGGGTTGGGTCTTTGGACTTTTTGTTTTTTGCGGATGTGCCACCACATCGACAAATAAATGGTCCCAGGCCGCCGACAGCATCCCATCCCAGCACAAATTGACGGCAGTGCCGTTCTATCCCCAAAAAGAATATCAATGCGGGCCGGCATCCCTGGCGATGGTGCTTTCCTGGAGTGGCCTTCCGATCGGCCCGGATGAACTGACACCCCAGGTCTATACAGCTTCTCTTAAAGGCAGCCTGCAACCGGCGATGGTTGCAGCCACCCGCCGCCAGGGAAGAGTGGCCTATCCGGTTAGTGGGGCCACTGTCCTTTTGCAGGAAATTGCCGCCGGACATCCGGTCATCGTCTTGCAAAACCTGGGGCTCTCCTGGATTCCCGTATGGCATTATGCGGTGGTCATCGGTTATGACTTAGACACAAATGTGATCATCTTGCATTCGGGAATCACACGTCAAAAAAAAACGCCCATAAGAACTTTTGAGAATACATGGGCACGCGGCGACCACTGGGGTCTACTGGTGTTGCCGCCCGATCGGTTGCCGGCAACGGCCGCAGAAGAACCGTGGGTTTCAGCGGTTGTGGGACTGGAGAAGGCCCGCCAGTGGGCGGCCGCTGTCGAAGGTTATCAAACCGCCTTGCGCCAGTGGCCGCAGAGTTTTTCCGCCCATATCGGTTTGGGCAACAGTTATTATGCCATGGGAGATTTGACATCGGCGACAGCGGTGTTACGGAAAACGACCGTTCGATTCCCGCAGGAAGGGGTAGCCTTTAACAATCTGGCCCAGGTGTTGTGGGAGCAGGGTCGAAAACAGGAAGCCCTAAAAGCCGCCCGCCAGGCTGTTAAGCTGGGCGGGCCGCATTTGGAACAATTTCAAAAAACGCTGGATGAGATCCAATCCGGAGAACCTTGAGGTAATTTTAAGCAGAACCCATCTCAAAAATAGTAGATCACGTCCAAGGGCGCGGCGCAAAACCGATTCGAAAACGGAGTATACACGATAGTATTCGAGTATTTCGAATCGGTTTTTAACAAAGCCTTTGGATGTAAGATGCATTTTTGAGATGGGTTCTATTCTTTTTTGAATATTCCTTTAACCTTATCGGCCACACTTTCAGTGCCTTTACCCGCACCCTCAAGAAGATCGATGGCGGCTTTGGCAGGAGCGCCGCCCACACTTTTAAGCTGTTCTTTTAAAGCCCCCATCACAACCGGAGATTTGATTTGACTGTAAAGAACAGCAAAAATCTCTTGGGCCGCTTCGGCCCCTGAGGCGCCGCCTTTCTTTTTACCGATGTCTTTAATGTGTATGTCCGGGAGATCGGTCTTAATTTCCTGCTCACCAAGCGCCCCACCGGCCATGGCAACCGCCAGGTTTACCTTGCCTTTTTTGACAATAAAATCGTTGATGATCAGCTTCTTTCCCGGGCCCTCTTTAGCAGTTTCCTTTTTGGCAGATCCTTTTTGGGGCACATACTTTTTCACATTGTTGAGTATCGATTGGAAATTATCGCTATTGCCCTGCTTTTCATAGGTGATTTCGGGTGCGACCACCTCGATTCTATTGATAATGATAGGATTTTTGGTGATGGAGCCTTGATCAACATCCACAAAGATGGAGCCCACTTTCATTGCGCTGGGTGATTTAAAGCCCTTCGGATTTCCAAGGAAAAACTTTTTAAGTTTGGCTTGGGCCGAAAATAGGGAAATGCCGACATCATCCACCCGCAGTTCAGTATTCGTAATTTTGGGACCATAGGTATTAACCGCCATCTTAACCAGCGGGCCCAGTTTTGAAACGCCCACGACCACAACAACGATCAGGATGACAACGATGGCACCGAGACCGATGAATATCCATTTCTTCATATTTTGATCTCCTTGCTTACATGGATCGTTTTTGATTTTGACGGGAATGTTTTTTGAAGACAATTTTTATCTGGATGTTAAAACTTAGTTAGGAATTGTCAACATGAGAAAAGAACAAAAACATACGGCCGACGCAGATGTTGGCGGCAATGGATTCAATCTTGAGGGTTTGGGGCAAAATGTTCTGTATCAGACCTATAATGGCGCAGCAACGGCCGATATGTTTTGCCCTCCACCCGTTTTAAATAATCCAACAGTTGCTGCTCCAGCTCGGCCGCCAGTCCGGGTTTTTCTTCGATCAGATTTTCCTGCTCAAGGGGGTCATCCGCCACATTGAATAATTGGATGAGATCCAATTCGGCCAAATAGACGAATTTCCATTGCCAGTTTCGGTATAAAAAATAGCGCCGTTTGAAAGAAGCCCGGCCAACAATATCTCTTTGAAGATAGGGTGTACGCTCATCCTCTAGAATGAGCGGCACCAGCGATATCCCCATATGGGGGTCATCGTACGGCGGATCAACGGCGTAGCCGGCCAGTTCGGCGATGGTCGGCGCCATATCCGCAGCAATAACGGGCACATCTTCAAACCGTCTTTGGATACCATGAATTAAAAGAATAGCCGGAATTCGAATTTCTTCTTCATAAAGCGTATGACCGTGCAGGCTGGCGCCGTGCTCCCAGAATTGCTCCCCATGATCCGAAGTAAAGAGAATAACGGTTTTATCATATAAATGATGTGTTTTCAGCCAGGCGATAAAACCCTCAAAGGCGCCGTCCAGATAAGACAGATTGTTGTCATAAACATCTCGAGGCGCGTCACCGAAATCGATACCACCGGGTTTTTTCCAAAGATCATTGTGAACATCCATCAAATGCAAAAAACACAAAAACCGCTCATCTGCTTTGATTTGAGCGATGGCTTGTCGCGCCGAATCAAACACTTCATCTGCTGCGGCGGTACGCCGATCGCTTACCGCCCGGGGAATGGTTAGCTCCGTTACCGGATGATCCGGCGGAAAAATGGCACGCGGGCCGAAATTTTTCATAACCATATAATGCTGGATACCTTCGGCCTCGGCAATTTTTAGATAAAGGTTTTCCTGATATAAATCCGGCCCATACAGGCTGAAGCGACTTCGACCGGCAACCAGAAACGGGAAGGCTGCAAAAGATCCGCCTCCCTGGCTGTAAGCCCGGCGAAAAGAGATGGTTTCTTCTTTTGCCCATTTGTCCAGAAAAGGCGTCAAATTACGACGATAGCCGGCAGAATGAAACGCATCGCCTCTGAGCGCATCGACGACAATAACCATCAGGTTGAAATCTTTGGGAAGCAGCGAAGGTCTCACTTTTTGCAGCTTCCATGGTTGGGGCCAAGGATGCGGCTGCTGATTTAAAGCCGGGTTTTGCCCCAATCGGACCCACTGATCGAGCTCTAACATGCCGGCAAGCTCTCTGGCGTAAGCCGCTTCTACCCGCGTCAGATCACTATATTGTAGCAGCGTTGCTTTGGCACGCGGGTAATGATTCAGCAGCGCAAAGGGAATAAACCCGATCAGTAAGACAATAGCCAGTATGGCCCAGCGTTTCCCGATTCTGGGTGAAGAAACACTTTCAGAAGAGGTCACCTCCTCGATAACCAGCACCAAGGTTCCGGCGCTGATCAGCGTCGATATTTTTAATAGAATGCTTTTCAAATAAGAAAAGGCGGTAAACCACGGGTTGAATAGATCACCGTACAACAACAAGAAATTCAACAGGCCGCACATTAACACTACGGATAAGAGCATCAAGATCCAGATAAAACGACGATAGGGTCTAGCCGTGAGCAACCAGAACAGTGGATAAAAAAATGACACCCCCATTGCAACACAAACAAGTCCTACCCTACAGCGCTTTTGATTGGCAGGCAAATAGCTTAGAATTCGCGCGTAGGCAGATGATAGAAAGGCGCCGCTGACAGCAGACAGCAAAATAGCCAACGCAAATATGGCGGGCCTGAGATTTAGCTTGCTGACCTGCCATTCAATGGCGACCGACAGCGCGGATAACGTGATTGAGTTGTAAAAACCGCACAGTAGGATAAACGGCAGAAAAAATAAAATTCCTTTCAGGACAGATTTTGCTTCAAACCTGACCTGCAAAAAAGCCGACAGGGAAATAATGGCCAGCGTTGCAATACCAAACCATAATCCCATTACGCCGGCAAAAAGCCCGGGAACCAGCTTCTGCATGAAAATCTCCAGGCTGGAATTCAGCAGGATAAATTCTTTCAACCGATGCCAGGAGGGATCCAGCTGGGCCACAATGGCATTTACAAGGAAGATGAATACCAAAAACAACAGCACATGCGATTCTCTCTGTCCTAATTGATACGGAATATCTTTTTTGTGCATCTGGTGGATCCATAAGGCCAGAAAGCCCTGTCCCAAAATTGATGCCAGTACCAAAAAGGCTGTCACAGAGATTAAAGCGGTCGAACCGATCAATAATGCCGGTGCCAAAATCCCCATCCCCAGCAATTGAAAACCGGTCGTTATCTTAAGTGCAGCTGCATGTGAGATCGTGCTGGACCTCAGCCAGAGAAATTGCAACCCGCTGATCGCAAATAAATACCCTGTGGCCAAGACCATCAGAATAAGCAGGAGTTCTCCGAGAAAAGCAAATCCTGGACTTTCACCGGCCGAAATTTCGCCCCCCAGCTGGCTGCGGATGGCGACAAAAAGATAAACGAGCACGAAGACCAGGCAGGCCGCGCAAAAATGCAACCATGGAAGGGCTTTGGAAAGTTTATTCAGGAGTGTCGTATGTTTTGTGCTCATTGGTCAAAAATATTCCAGGCGCCTAGTTAAAAGGTGTCAGGTGTCAGTGTTCAGTTGTCAGGCCTTCGGTGACCAGTATCGAGTTCTTGCTAATCAGACGCAATAACGGTCGAATGTTTAGTTGTATATTGATTTTAGCGTGACGTTCCCTGACACCTGAATCCTGACACCTGAACACTTTTTGAGGCCTGACACCTAAAGAAATACCGTGGTGAAACAAATTATACCAGGCATGCTGAGCTAAGGAAACTGGGTGAAAACGAGATCGCCGGTCAGCTGAAATGCAATGCTATGGCACTGATGGCATTCGATGAGTTTCTGTGTGGTCAGCGACCAGTTGCCGTCCGGCGTATAGCGCGCGTAACTCCAGTCAACCGGGAAGAACTTATGGGTGGCAGCTGCCGGCTTCGGCGCCATTTTGGTCATCACCAAAATTTCGATGAGTTTGGCGCCCTCGACCTGGTAGGCATCCCCCTTGTACCCTTCCAGAACAAGCGTGGTCCCAACCGGCCAGATCCGCAGCGAATCCGGTCTGCCGGTATTCTGAATGAATTGTGTCCGCTTTAAATCCGATGAGCGGTAATAGATCCAGGCGCTCTGGTCACTTGAAAAGCGGCGTGTTTTGATGAATTCTCTGGTCCATCCCTTCAGTGGGGTGCCGGTTGCGCTGCGATATGGCGGTAGCGCCAACTTTTGATTGATATAATGATAGGTGGCGGGAATTACGGTTGTCGGTTCATTGAGCAGCCTTAGACCCGGCGGTTGCAGCAATTCATCGGAATCGGCGCAATAGCTGCCGATAGCCCATATAAGGATTCCCAATAAGGCTAAGCCCCTAAAAAAAAGATGTTTCGTTTGTTGCAAATTCATCCTATTCGTGGTGATGCAGAATATTTGCAATTTCTTACTTCGTGCCCTTCGTGGTTAGCGTAACAAAGAGAGAAAGGGCTCTGTGCCGCTCATACCTTCAGCACAGAGCCCATCTGTTGATATCAGGAAAACGGCTTACGAAATAAATGAACACCTCTTACAAAGATTTCAAATAATCAATTAGGGCGTTTACCTTCGATTCCTCAAGGTGCTTGAACGGCGGCATTTTTCCCTGTCCGTTGACAATGGTCTCCCGAACGTTTTCCGCATTGGTCGGGCGTCCTGAACTGGGGAGTTTGGGATTATTGAATAGCCCCTGCAGACCGGGTCCCACCTTTGTATCTTTGCGATCAACGAAATGACAACCCGAACAGTTGGCGGAAAAAATATCTTTACCGTCTTCGGTTGCCTTGGCGTTTTGCAGCTTAGTAAAAATCCATTCGCCGGAGCGCTCCGGCAGCTGGAACGTGCCCAGCAAACGGATCTGGTTTTGCTGACATGCCAATTGGAGATCCGCCTTGCCCTTGTCGCCCTTAAACCGGAAATCCAAGGCAACATTCTTTTCGGATTGGGTCATCTTATCGATTAAAATGTCACCAGCGAATTGTATGCCGCTGAATTTTCCTGCCTTTTCCGGGTCAAATTGATAGACCTTGTCAAAGTTGGATTTCCAGATGCCGGCCACCTCGCATTTTAATTTTTCAGCGTGCGCCATCGGTGGCTTGAAAACGGTTTGATTCAAGCCAGTGTAAACAGGGCCGTTGCTGCATTGGTGATCCGCCACCACAAAAAGCCAGTTGTTTAAATCTTCTCCATCAAGCGGCAGCGGGATGAAAGGCGACACATATTCGCCGCTTGGAAAATCCGCTTTTTTATCTTTCAGATCGCCGCTTTGCGGAACCAGCCGATAAGATCGAAAACGCTTGGTATCGACCGCCAGCATCTGAGGGCCCAGGTTGTTGTTGGCATCTTCAACCTTCATTTTAATTTGGAAGACCTGACCGGAAATCTTATTGAAACGAATGTCTGAGATGCGTGGATCGTCGGCCGGGTTGCCATCCACCGGCAATATCACCGGAATCTCGTTATCCATACCGGCCTTGATCTGTAACTGCAACGGAAAGTAGATATAGCCTTGGCTGTAAACATGCAGGCCCCACGGGCCACCACTTGGCAGAGGTATTTTAAAGGCACCGTCGGATCCGATGGCGCCGCCGGCTAAAAAGGCATCATTGTGCAGTTCACCTTTTTCCAACGCCACAACACCGCTGGCAACCACTTTGCCATCAGCCGTAATGACTTTTCCGGAAATGAAAGTCTGCCCCCATGCATGTGGCAAATTAAAAAAACCTAAACAGGCCAGTGATAAAAAAATTAGCGTTAGCAAATTTCCTTTTTTTGATCTGTGCTTAACCATTTCAAACCTCTTCATCTTTCTGAGTGTCCTCAGCCTAAATTGATCGTTAGATACATTTTTGAGATGAGTTCTAAAGTGTTTTAAGATAATCCAACAGTGCATCGACCTGTTCATCGGTAAGGTGTCCGAAAGGCGGCATCTGCTTGAAAGGCGTTTTTAAAAGCTGTCGGAAGTTAGCATCTGAAGCCGGCTGGCCGCTGACGGGGAATTTGTCCTGTTTGAAAACATCTTTCAACCCCGGTCCCACTTTAGTGGCGGTGCTGTCTGTAAAATGACAGGCCGAACAGTTTTGCTTGAATAGCTGTTCACCCTGGACCGCCGGAGCGGGTGCCTGTGCCGCGGCGGTTTCCCGGGTTCCGTACACCAGTTCTCCGCCAAAATATCCTAAACCAATCACTGTTAGGAAACACAGCGCATAAAGGAACACAACCATTTTGGTGAAACCGCCGGCCAAAGCTTTGTAAACAACGGCCACTAGAAGCAAAAATAGCAGTATTCCGGCTAACACCAGCTTCATCTTAAACTCAAAAAGATAGGCCCCGCCAAAGCGCTGCTGCCAGTCCATAAGACCCAGCAGTATTGTGGGAATCGCCATAATCAAGGCCAGTATAAAGCAATGCTGTGCAGTCTGGGCCAGATTTTTGCGATTAAAAATCCAGGCAACCAGAGCGAATAGAAAACCGCCGATGATCAGGCCGGCCGGCAGATGGGTCGCCGGCGGGTGCAGCGGGTGCGTATAGCCAATTCTGGCCAGAAGTTGGTAAATCGATTCAATCATTTTAGAGCCCCTTTCACCCTATACATATTGAAATGGGTACCCGTTCTGGAGATAACGCAAGGTTGACAGGGATGATGCGTGGTTTATTGAGGAACGTTTAATGATTAACCCATCAACAAGCGGCGTGTCAAGTGGATTTTTCAGCACCCATTGCCACAGCTGTCCATCAATGGCACAGTCGTTTAATTTCGGGTCATGCGGAAAATATTGAATTTTAAAAGAGGCTCGATTGCCAATGCCGCATTTTGTAGTTAAATTATCTAAGCAATGGTTTCAGTGTTCAGGTGTCAGTGTCTGGCGGCTGGCATCTTGCTGCTGGCAGCTGGCTGTCAGTAATTGATCTCTGGCTTTTGGCCAGTAGCCAGGAGCAAGCAGCCAGAGGCCTGAAAGCCTGTCCACCAGGACTGGATAGTAAAAAATTGTGAATATGTGACGAACAATATCGAGAAAGGAACCGCTATGAGCGAAAAGGCCATTCAGGATTATTATCCCGATGACTACAGTCATTGTTACGGCTGTGGGCGCTTAAACGAGCACGGCTTACACATCAAAAGCTACTGGGATGGGCAGGAAAGCGTCTGTAAATTCCAGCCTAAGCCCTACCACCTGGCAATCAAGGGATTTGTTTACGGGGGACTGATCGCCTCTTTGATCGATTGCCATGGCACCGGCACAGCTGCAGCTGCCAAATATCGCGCTGAAAACCGTGCACCAGGGACCGAACCGCCTCTGCGCTTTGTGACCGCTTCGCTGCATGTCGAGTATCTAGCGCCGACACCGATTGATGCCATCCTGGAGTTGCGGGGACGCGTAAAAGAGCTCAAAGAACGTAAAGTAATTGTTGCGGTCACCCTTTCTGCCAACGGGCGCGAATGCGCGCGTGGAGAGGTTACAGGTGTGCTGATGCCTGAAAGTATGAAGCCGCAATAGGTTTCAGGTGTCCCGCCTTCGCTAAAGCTATGGCGCGGCAGGCAGTACTCAGGTATCAGGGTTCATTTTTTCAGCTTCTGGCTGCTGGCTCCTATCTGCGGGCGAGAACCGGAGATCAATTGCTGAGAGCCGTCTGCAGGCAGTCGCAACCCGAAACGCGGAACGCGCAACTCGCAACGCGAACTATTGAACCTTTGAACCAGGTGACAGTCAGTAGACTGTTGCCACTTAAAAGGCACGAAAACCTTGACGGATACCACAAAGTGGTATAGATTTAATGTGAAAAACTTCTTTAAATAACTATAACCCTAAACAATTCTGGAGAAAAAAATGAAAGAACAGGTCCAAAGTGCACTGGATGACATTCGACCCTCACTTCAGGCTGATGGGGGTGATGTCGAATTGGTGGATGTGGTCGACGGCGTCGTCACCGTCCGCTTGACGGGTGCCTGTGGCGGATGTCCCATGTCACAAATGACCCTCAAACAGGGTATTGAAACCTATGTGAAGCAGAAAATTCCTGAAATCGTCAGCGTAGAATCCGTATAAATTCAGTGATCACCAAAGTTGCTATCCGTCCGGGAGTTGTTGTCCCTTATGTCCTGTTTGCGATGGATGCTTCGAAATACGTTTCGCAATCAGAACGCTGGTCGCATCTTCGATGCAACCCAAAAACCCATCCGGGTTACACTTTTGAAAAACGAACATCGGTGCCATAACGGGCAAATGCGATGGTTCCCACCACCCCAAATGCAAAGGCAACGACTAAATTCAGCATTGGACTGACCTGCCATAAAAAAGCACCACCAAAGGCCGCCACAGAAACACACACATCCCTTACAAAATAATAGAGACCGTACATGCCCGCTTTGCAGGAGTCCGGTGCCAGGTCCAATATGAGCGCTTTGCGCGTCGGCTCACCAAACTCTTTTAAACCCCTGAGAACAAATGCGGGTATCAGCCACACAAACGATTGGCAGAATAAGAGCACCAGGGGAAAAAAGGTAAAGAAGACAAAGGTGGCCACCACAAAAGGCTTTTTAGTGGTTTTATCGGCAAAGTGGGCCACTGGGATGTAGACGAGCACGGCAGTGGCCATTTCGATGGCGGTCAACAGACCGAATTGGAAAGCCGAAACCGGCCGGGCAATGGTCTGCATGCTCCAGACCACGACAAAGGCATAGGGGATTTGCTCGCAGAAGCGGATGAGGATATCAGATACCAGCAAACGTTTCAGCGAAGCGTCCATCGACTGGAACAATTTCCAGGGATTTTTTTCAGGTGCAATGGTGCAGTCGTCAGCAGATGCCGGCTGGGTATCATCTTCAATTAACTTTTGCTGTAAGAATACAGCCAGAATCGATAAGGCCAACGCCACGCCAAAGGCGATACGAACCCCCTGCTCAACCCCCCATACACCGATGCATAGCCCTCCCAGTATCGGTCCCAGCGCCATTGGAAAGCGACGCACCAGCGAATGCATCGTAACGCCCATGGTCCTTTTGTTGGTCGGCAGCACTTTGGCAATCAGGCCCATGGTTGCCGGCAGGGAAATGGCCGACCAGGCCAGAAAAAAAACCGCGCCGATCAACACCGCCTGCCAGGCCGGGATCAATATCACCATCAAAAAGCCGGCCATGGCCATAAAATTAAAGACCAATAGTGATTTTTTAAACCCAATGCGCTCGGATAGATATCCCCCAGGGAAGGCATAAACCGCGGATAGGAAGTTATCCAGCCCGTTCAACAGGCCGATGGAAATCACCCCGCCGCCTAAAGCCAATAGATACATGGGCAGGAAGCGCTCGGCCATGCGCTCACCCAGACCCACTAAAACCACCATAAACAACAATCCCACCGTGCTTTGGGTCAATCCCAGAAAGTTCGAGAGAATTTTAAAACGGGTCATCAGCAGGCCACCGCCCAAAAAAAGTCAGCAATTATTTAATTTACTGATATTTATATATTTTTCGACATTAGCAAATAGTTGTCGGATCTATTTTAGTGCTTATAGTTAACATACAAAGTTTGATAATTAAAATTATCACTTTATTATTTTTTTCCAATAAAATCAAAAAACCAACGGAGGTGCAAAGATGAGCCATACATTACCTGCGCTTCCATATGCATATAATGCTTTGGAACCGTATTTTGATGAACAAACCATGCAAATTCACCATACCAAACACCACCAGACCTATGTGGACAAACTGAATGCCGCTCTTGAAGGTCATGCCAATTTACAGAATAAAAGCGCTGAAGAGCTGATATCGGATCTGAATGCCATTCCGGAAATGATTCGAACCGCTGTCCGGAATCACGGCGGCGGACATGCCAATCATAGCTTTTTCTGGCCCCTGTTGTGGAAAGAGGTTGATTTTAGCGGTGATGTTGCCAAGGCCATAAATAAAAAATTCGGCGATTACGATACCTTCAAAGAAGAATTTTCAAATTCTGCCGCCCTGCTCTTCGGCAGTGGCTGGACCTGGCTGGTCGTGAATAACGGTGAGCTTGAGATCACAACCACTCCCAATCAAGACAGCCCCTTGAGTCAGGGTCATATACCGATTCTGGGCCTGGATGTCTGGGAGCATGCCTATTATTTGAAATACCAGAATCGCCGGCCGGAATATATCGCGGCATTCTTTAATGTCATTAACTGGCAAAAAGTGGATGAAAACTTTAAAAAGGCGATTCAATAAATAGCAGATGACCTTAAGTAAAGTAATGAGCCAGGTCGTAGGTTTCATTCAACGAAGTGTTATCTTAAAAACCAAGAGGGCAGAATGAATTTCATCCTGCCCTCTTGTGATCCTTGCAAAGATAGACATTGGGCTTTGATGCAGGCTAAAGACTCACGTTGTTGCATTCATTTCAGGCAGGAGCCTTCATCTTGCGCCAGCCCTCCTCCAGAAACTTCTTTTCACGGTTTAATCCCCATTCCTTCATGGCCTCGTAGTAAGCCCGCAGGTCGGTTTTGGCCAGCTTCTGGATTTCATCACGCTCCTGGTTTCTTCTTTCGGTATCATCCGGTGTAATGCCGACCCAGGTGGCATAGCCCTGGTCGAATACCCAGGCGGCGGTCACTTCCTGGGGGGCGATCCCCATCGAAGCGGCATGGGTACGCACTACATTCATATCCATTTCAAGAACCCAATCATTGTCCCATACACGGTCCGCACGTTTAGCGTCTATATCCTGGCTGCAGTTGGGGCAGAAGACTTTGGTCACAACAGATTCCGTCAGAACCATTTTGCCAAAAAAAATCTCAGCCGTTTTTTGCCCGCAGACACATTGGGTATTGAAGCTTTCACACATATGGTGCGCCTCCATTCGGGAAGTTTTGACGATAAAATCAAGAAAAGATGAACTTAATCTAACAAAGACATAAAAAAAGGCAATTGATTTAGGTCAAATGATCAATAAACCTTAAAAAACTTTTTCAATTGATCGTTTCATCAAGCCATCCAAAAGCTAATGGCCATCTTTCATCAACAGCGCTTTATGATATATTTGCAAAGGAAATAAGAAAGGATTTTACAGATGAGCATGGAAACTCTTCATAGCCGTTATCTACACTTTGCAAGGTTTGTGTAAATGGTCCGGAAACCGCAAACTGTGCTTTGAACGGATATCACAAACTCAAAAAAGGAACCTATATTAGTGATAAGTTGGAAATGCCCAGCGTTTTGGAACTGCCCGGACTCTGTTATTCATGTCCTGCAGCGCGCTGATGAAAATTATTGGGATGTCACGCGTGTGCTCATCCTGTTTCAGCCGTTCGCAGACCTCGAAGCCATCCATTTGCGGCATCCTCACATCCAGACGGATCAGCTACAGCGGCTGCGCCAGGGCCGCATCAATGGCCAGTTGTGGGTTATTGGCCGGACGCACCTGGTGACCTTCCCTGCCAAACAGCTTGGACAGCAGCTTAAAGTTGGGCATCTCATCGTAGACGATGGGGATATCGTTGGATCCGGTCTTTTTATTTCTGTTTTCAGGCATGTTCAGTTCCACTCATTCCCAACAGGTCCCGCAGCTCGACCATCTGATAGCTGTCCACCAGTTCCTTAAGGCCTGCAGCCACTTCAGGAGCATGGTCGGCAATGTGCTGCAATCACTTCGAGGGCATCATCCCTGTTGAGCGCCAGGGTCGCTTCCAGAAGTTCTTGCAATAATTCCTCTGGCAGGTCGACCAGCATCTCTGTGGTCAGCTTGATTTTCTCCTTCCGGATCGCCTCCTCACCTTCTTCGGCGTAGCGATATTGTAAATCCCACAGTCGGGCCATGTTCTCAAAAATCTCGTGGTCCCGGAAGGGATTATAAACCACCTCGTCGCAGCCCGCCGCCAGGATGTCCGGACGCTGTTCCTTAAATGCGCTGGCGGTAAAGGCAACGATCTTCACCGTCTCCCCGCTGGGAAGGCCCAGGATCAGGCGGGTGGCCTCGTACCCTGCTGAACAGGTGCTCACATGAAGTAAAAGATGCTGTCAACCGATCCGATCTGATCATTGCAAAAGGGGGCGGCAACTTTGATACTCTTGATGAAGAACGAAACCACCTGAACAAAAACATTTCTTTTCTACTGCTTTCAAAATGTGATCCCTATTACCGGCATTTCGGATTTCAGATTTACCAACCCATCCTGGCCAATTATTACTGAAAATAAATGAAATTAAAGTTCAAGATTATTCTGCGTTGACGCAACTACTTTTTTCTTGATTAACGCAGACACTTAGGCTATTGAAAATACATCGATAATTGAAATTAGATATCGATTAACACGTACTACAATTCCAAGTTGGAGTATCCAGGCTAGCATCTTTACTTCTTCATCTACAGCGTTTCAAAAACTCCATCTTCCTATCGGCGCTCGCGCAGACTCAATTATTGATATTCTTTCACAAACCGGGGCTACGGGTACGGCATCCGGCAGTAAATTTATTAGAAGTGATTTCAAAATTCCATCTAACGCCCAAATACTGCGTTGCGATTTTTTTAGAAATGTACGCTCATCCCTCCACAGGCGAAGCTGCGCTTTCTAAAAACCTCGCGCCTTGTCTTTGGACGTGGCCTGGGGTTTTGAAACTACTTCTAACTAAAAGATGTCGTCCTTTCTGAACCAATTGATGTATCGCCTTCGAGGGAGGAAATATGAAAAAGCGGCAGAAATCATCAAATTCAATTCAGTCCAAGTATCTCGCCGCGGGACGAGCGGTAATTTTGGCAGGCAGCGAACAGGACTCTAATGGAGATGAAAATTTAGAATTGCAATCGCTCGCGGATCATGATCTGAACGCTCCGACCCTGGGCAACGACATTGCCCTAAAGTCTGTCACCTTCGACTCGGCAGGCTTTGAAGTGATAAAGCAATGGCGCGATAAACTTTTCAGTGAAATGCCTGAAATCACCGATGAGCTTCCTCGATTGCTGACCGAGTATATGCGCCAATCTGAAGGTGACAACGATTCACCCTATTTGCGGCGGGCGAAAGCGTTAAAGCATGTTTTTGTCAACAAGACGCCCATGGTCAATGCAAATGATCTTCTGCCGGGGCACACGACCAACACCCTGCAGGGGCCGGTATGTTATATAGACACGGTGGGTTCGGTCATCTGGCCCGAACTGAATACCGTCTCTACCAGAGCAATCAATCCTTTTAAAATCGAGCCCGAAGTTGCCCGGCGTCTGAGCAGCGAAATATTTCCTTACTGGATGAGGCGCTCAATCCAGGAGGTTGCGCGTTACAGCAACTATGACACCGATGACTACCCCGACCGCGATGAGGTCGAAGGCCCTTCCCATGAACCGCCCTTAAAAAAGAAAGCCGGCGAGACCCCGCGCTGCCAGCAGCTGTACGAAAGGGTAGCGTTTTATATCGCCTTTATCGCATCATGTGTCTCCCACACCGTACCTGATTTTAACCGTCTGGTAAAATTTGGCCTGCAAAACCTGCTAAAAAGGACGGATGAGGACATCGCAAATCTTACCCTGAACAACGATCAAAAAGAATTTATCGCAGGCGTTAATGAGGTTTTTACAGGGGCTGTCACCTACGCCCACCATCTGGCCGAAGAAGCTGAGAAAGTCGGCAATCACGAACTGTCCCGCATCTGCCGCAAGGTTCCAGAACATCCGGCAGAAACATTGCATGAAGCCATCGTCAGCGTCTGGATTATGTACCACCTACTGCTACAGGAAAACACCCACTACGGCTTTTCAATCGGAAGGTTGGACCAGGTCCTGCAACCGTATTACCAGGCTGATTGGAATCGCTTGAACCTTGATCAGGGTTCGGAGGAAGAAAAAAGCGCCTTTCGCAGAAAAGCTGTTGAGCTGATGTGCCACTTTTTTCTTAAGGTCTCCGACAATATCCCCCTGTCCTCGGAAACTGCCGAATCATTATTTGCCGGCAGCGGTGCCAACCAGGCGTTAACTGTCGGTGGTACAAACTACAACCGCAATACGGACCAGATAGAAAACGCGGTCAATGATATGACCTATATCATCTTAAGAGCCACAGAGCTTCTGGCAGTCAGAGATCCCAATGTTCACGCCCGCTATCATGCAACCATTCACCATCGTGATGCCGGCGGTAATTTACTTCAACCGCACGAGGCGTCCCCGTATCTCAAACGCCTCTGTGAAGTCAATATAAACACCAGAGCGACTCCCGCAATTCATGGTGATTTATCGGTTACCGAATCCTTAGCCCGGTATTACGAAAGCCATCGAGGTATAGACTCAAAGGAGGCCCTGGCTGATGCCTATGATTATTGTTCCATTGGCTGCATCGAAGAAAACTCTGCGGCCAGACACTATGGCTATACCGGCGCTTTAAACATTGCTCTTTCAACGGTTTTGGAAATGGCTATGTTCGGCGGCAAACACAGAAGCGATGGCATCGATGACGAATGTCCCAACTGGGCCCATGGCGGACGGGACTATACATCCACTCCGATCTGGCAGATGCAAAGCATGGACGAGTTTATCGCTGCGTTTAAATTTCAGATGGACGAGTACGCTAAGGTAACCGTGCAGTGCCACAACTACATGGGCCGGTTTACAGAAAAATATCGACCGGTTCCCCTGTTATCGGGACTTTTTATTGGCCCGACAAATACCCCGGATGATCCGGCAGGCCAAAACAAAGCCCGGTTTCGCGATTTGTCTTCGGGGGGTGCTAAATATAACTCGGTCGGTGTATCCGTCATCGGAATTGCCGATATAATTGACTCTTTTTGCAGTATTGATAATCTGCTTTTCAATGGCGGCCACGGTGTCGCTCCCCAGGAACTCATCCTGGCAATGCAAGCCGACTATGAGGATTCAAACCTGAATCAGCTGGCGGACAGCAGCAGCCAGCTCATCCGCGAGTTTTACAATCAGTATCCATTAAATGCCGCCCGGCTGAAGCAGATTAAAGACCTCATTCGTTTTGGTCCCCGCTATGGAAAAGGGGTTGGAGATGAAAATCAACTGGCGGTTCATTACACTAAAGTTATTCCTAAAATCATTCAGGATGCCTACTATCAATACCGCACCTACCGTGGTGGCCGTTTTCTGGTAGGATACTGGAGCATGACAATCCATGCCGGCTACGGTCTGCTGCACAGGGCCACCCCAAATCTCAGACGCAATGGAGAAGCCTTTGCCGGCGGCGCGACGCCCTGCCCCGGGCTGATTAATGCGGACGACTCCCTGCCAAACATTCTGGATCAACTGTATTCGGTTTCATCGATTGACAATACTCATGTGCAAAACGGCTGCACTTACAATCTGACATTAACCGCCCGCCGGGAAGATCAGTACGTGCAAAAAGATAATGTCCGATTTGCCCAGTATGTAAAGGCTTTTATGGAAAACAAGGGAATCCTGGTCCAGATGAGCATCGCCAGTATCGACAAGTTCAAGAAAGCCCATGAAGCGGCTATGCAGGCCATCGTGAAAGGAATTTCATGGCAGGAACGCAATCGTATTCTGGCTCCCTATCGGGACTTGATGATCCGGGTGGCAGGCTATTCTGCCTATTTCGTCTCCCTGAGCCAGGAAATGCGGGAAGAAATCATTGCCCGGGCCAATTTTGCCCTAAAAGACGGTGAAGACCAGCATAGATACAGCATCGAACTAAGATAGACAGCACCCGGCCGACACCCGTAAACGTAGCACTATTAGAAGCAACCACGGAGGTAAGCATGTACACCGGTTATTATCAAGTCCACACCGATTTCATCAAAGTCCTGCAGGGCGGGCCTGAGCAGCAGGAGATGGCCAGGAAAGAGTCCAACTTTTTTACGGTTTTAGAAGGAAAACTGGTGGCAAAAGTCATGGCACTTCTCATTGAACATGGTTTCCAGGCTTTTACGACGATTGATGCCATGTTTAAGAAAAATTCCTTTTTCGAAGATAATTTCGTTATTCTGGATGATTCTGGCAAAGATGCAGTATACCAAGGAAAATTCTTGATTCGAACCCAGCAACCGGGTGACCAGATGAATGTCTGGTTCGGATTTTTACAGGGCAACGTGCTGCTGGCGCCACTGAGCAATTTCGCTAAAAAACTCAGAGATAAGACTGAGGACCGGATCGATTTATATTCTATTTTAAAATCAACAAATCTTGTTTCAACCAAAACGCTGAGCGAAGCAGAAGCGGACCAATATGAAAATGACCCCGACCGTGTGGACCTGGTTCTGCGTTTTAAAGACATTCCTTCTATCTATGGCCTGCTTCAATCGCAGAATCTTGATATGGTGGACCTCATGTTTAAAAACCTTCTTCAAATCTACGGCAACCAGAATCATATGTACAAACTGGGTGCTATTACCAAAAATCTCCAACTGGCCCTGGGACTATGAATGCAATGCCGGAGGATTTAAAAGGGCTTATTTTTGATATTAAGCGGGATTGCAGCGAAGATGGGCCCGGCATCCGCACGACTGTCTTTTTCAAAGGCTGCCCCCTTGCCTGTGTCTGGTGTCATAATCCCGAGGGCATCGCCGCAGGTCCTTCCATATCATTTTCAGCCGATCGGTGTGATCCGAACCGATGCGGTGGTTACGCATGTTTAACCGTATGTCCGATGAGGGCGCTCGGCCTGAATCCCGAAAATAAAAAAATCAGGATCGATCATGCTGCCTGTACCCGCTGCGATGAGTGTTTTGATGCCTGCCCCACCCGGGCATTGGCACCTGTAGGAAACTGGTGGACCTTAAAAGAGCTGACAGAAAAGGTTTTGATCGACAAAAAATTTTTTGAAGCCACCGGCGGCGGTGTGACGATTTCGGGGGGCGAACCGACCCTGCAAATGGAGTTTCTTCATCACTTTCTGGCGGCTTTAAAGCAGCACGGTATTAATACCGGGCTGGAAACCTCAGGAATGTTTCCCTTAGAGCTGTTTCAAACCGATATTCTACCCTATCTGGATTTTATTTATTTTGACTTGAAGCTGATTGACCCCGAAGAAAGTAAAAAATATACCGGTGGTTCCAGTGAACCTATTTTAAAAAACTTTCTCTTTTTAAACCACGAAG
>JASFEV010000052.1:0-20154 GCA_050124655.1 Desulfobacterales bacterium | reverse complement strand
GATGAAAATACTGTTTTTTATTATCTTCAGAAATTCTCGGATGATCTGTTGATGAAGAAGCTGCTTAAGCGTTTGTCTGAAGATGAACTTTCTGAAATTTTTAACTTGATAACCCGGCTGCTCAAAGTGCACCTGACAGACACGGAGTATCATGATCTTTTTTTAAAAGAAGAATCATAAAACCGCTTCTGGCTGCTGGGTTCTGGGTTGCCCTTCGACTTTGCTCAGGGTGATGAGTCCTTCGATCCCGCTTAGGACCGAACCACGGTTTGTGGGTGGATGTGGTTTGATTTTTCGAGGACGAGTACGAGGACGACGACGAGGACGAAGCTTTAGGTGCCCTTATCGTACTCGTTCTCGTTTGTTCTCCAAGGGTGCATTATTATACCCGGGTGGGGTTTCTCTGCCACAATGCGACAATCAGCAGCAAGATACCAGTAGCCAGTAACCAGCGCCAGTAGCCAGCAGCCAGGTACCAGGTACCAGGAGCAAATCTTAATCCTGGTATAACTCATTTAAAAGACAATTACATAGAGTAGATTTGAAAGACACTTGAAGGGGGAGAAAACGTGCTTACCGAAAGACAGCTCAACCGCTATGCCAATGTGTTATTATGGGGCTTGCAAACTGCCAAATCCCGCCGAATCGCCCGCAACGATATTGTGTTGGTCCGATTCGATCTGGCGGCCATCCGTTTGGCCGAAATTCTGTTTGCCAAATTACTCGAGGCCGGCGCGCATCCGCTGTTGCGTCTAAATCCCACCGCCGCAATGGAGCGTGACTTTTACACGCTGTCCAACAACAAACAACTGGTATATATCCCGCCAGGTGAAGAAACCTTGTTTACCCGACTAAACGGAAGTATATCCATTTTTGCGCCTGAATCTATAACCCACCTGGCCCAAATTGACCCAAAGAGAATCGCTAAAACAGCCCTTTCCAAAAAGATCCTGCGGGATTTGCTTGATAAAAGAGAAGCCCAAGGAAAATTTAGCTGGACACTGTGCATTTTTCCAACCGCGCAACTGGCAAAACATGCACGCATCAGCCAAAAGGCGTATAGCGCTCAAGTGGCCCGGGCCTGTTTTCTGAATACAAGCGATCCGGTAGCCGAATGGCAGCATATTTATAGGCAAGCGCAGGCCATTAAGCGTTGGCTGAATCGATTGCCGGTGACCGCCTTGCATGTGAAGTCTAAAAATGTGGATCTTCACATTTCTTTAGGAGACAAAAGACGTTGGGTTGGTATATCCGGACGGAATATTCCCAGTTTTGAAATATTTATCTCACCGGATTGGCGTGGCACGCAGGGCACCTATTATGCGGATCAACCCTCCTATCGCAGCGGCAATTACGTGCGCGGGATACGCCTGGAATTTGAAAACGGCCGTCTGGTGCAAACGATTGCTGTAAAAGGACAAGATTTTGTCCGGCATCAGTTGAAAATGGATCATGGCGCCAGCCGCCTGGGTGAGTTTTCATTAACCGACAAGCGCTTTTCACGTATTAACCGCTTTATGGCCAACACACTTTATGATGAAAACTATGGTGGACCTAATGGTAACTGTCACATCGCGCTGGGATCTTCCTATTCGAATACATATGCCGGAAAACCCGTCGAGTTGACAAAGCCGCTGAAGCGCAAACTGGGGTTTAACGAATCAGCCCTCCACTGGGATTTTGTCAACACCGAAAAAAAACGGGTCGTCGCCCTATTAAAATCCGGAAAAAAAGTGACGATATACGAAAATGGTAAGTTTACACACTAGAAGCTATTAGGAAATACATCCTAATAGCTTAGGTTGAGCCCGTTAGCGGTTAGCCCGTTTGCCGGTTTCAAGAAGGCCAGATTCTATTCCCCTTTGAAAGTGGCAAATCCCGTGTGACAAGTGCCGACGGCCGACTTGACGGGCTCAACGGGCTCAACCGGCTAACCTGATTATATAACTACCTATTTTGGGTACGGCATATCGAAAGATAAAAGCATCCATGATCTGGACTGTGCAAGTAAAAAAGCCGCTGATCGCAAAGAATCCAGCGGCTGTTCTTTTTTAATGACCCGTATTGAAAAAGTGTCAGGCACTCATGGCGGTTTTAAGCGGGGCGGTGGTTAGCTTTTCGACCGACTCCACCAGATCTAAAAGTGGAAACGGTTTAGTAAAGACCGCATCAAAATCTAGGTCCTGAACCTGCCAGGGTGTGCCTGACATACCGATAATCGGGATGGCGTTATTGCGGGATGCGCGAATATGCTCAAACACCCCTTTGCCATCTAGACCCGGCATACGTAAATCGGTAATGACCATATCGTAGCTGCCGTCATCGAATTTTTGAATACCTTCAACCCCATCGAGCGCTGTTTCAACCTGATGGCCATAGCGTGTTAAAGCCTCTTGGATCACGCGCAGAATGCCTTTTTCATCATCAATGACTAGAATCGTACACATAATGCCTTCCTTGAAAATGATTTTTCAGGTTCAACATGAGCTGATACTTTAGATATGATAGTCCAGAATGGGTTTTGAGTCAACAATATATTGTGTTGCCTGCTTAATAAACCACAACATATAGATCTGTTAGGTCGCTGCAACCATTTGTTGGGTACCGAGCCTGGATACAGCAATTGAGCCCCAGCGAATTGTGGATTCAGCAAAGCGTTCAAATATAATCTGGTTTGGATGCAAAAAGGCTGCCCCAAGTTCGATGGCATCCCAAGGAGGGAAAAACTATATAAGCGCAGCCTACATGCTATATTTAGCCAAGTTGGTGTTTCTGTCAAATCGAATTATGACGATTTTTCAAATTCAAGCAGACAAAGTTATCAACAATTTGCATTTATTTGAAATATTTCAGAATAATTTTACAGGTGGATTTTTATTGATTTATTTTAGTGGGTTACACGAACGAAAGTTTTTCTTAAGCATTTTAGATAGCTTCGTGGTTATCGACACGTTATTAACAATTTTCTCTGTTCAACAAATTGTGCAAAATCGTCCGTTTTTTCGAATTTTCTAATAGAAAGAAAATGGCGGGAAAGTCGGTCAAAAATAAATCGCTGCCGTGCGCCGGCTGCACTTTATGCGTTTGTTTTGAGGCGGGAAGTGAACAAAAGACGATATAACAAGCAGATTTTGTAAAAAATCAGTGATGGGAAGTTGGGCTCAATTTTCGTAGGGTTGCAATCAGACCGCTACACCTTAAATTTCCCGAAATCTTCCGGCGAGAGACTTTCCAGATAATCAGCCCATTTTTTGCCTTCTTCGCTGGTATCCAAGACTTCAGCTTCACTGTCTCCGATTTTGGACTTTTGCATAACCTCATCCGCCACATAAATGGGTGCATCAAAGCGCAGCGCCAGGGCAATCGCATCGCTGGGCCTTGAATCCATTTCAAACTTGCCGTCTTTGGAGATGAAATAAATTTTGGCGAAAAACGTATTATCCCTGAGGTCACAAACCTCGATTTTTGAGATTGAGATGGATAACAGATCCGAAAAATTTTTGAATAGATCATGGGTCATCGGACGTTCATATTTTATTTTTTGGAGGGCCGATGCTATGGAAGTTGCTTCAAGCAAACCGATCCATATCGGAATTGCCTGATCCGTTTCTTCTGATTTCAATATGATAATGGGCGTGTTCGAGGCTGGATCCATCGTTAAACCCGCAATGCTTACCTTATGCAGCATAATTTTCAACTCCTTTCAACCCCCGCAGTGAGGGTTTTAGGTTTATCGCTCTGCCGTAGAGTGAGTGTGAATAGCCCTTATCGATATGGACGCCAACCATTTTGCCGGTTAAATTTAAGTTTTCAGCCGTCGACTCATCCACATAAAAGTTGACAATCTTATTGGTGGAAGTTCGACCCGTCCATTGCAGCGCTTGACCGCTGCCAGCCGGGTTGCCTGCTGCTTCTTTTTTGCTTAATCCATCGGTCAAAACCCACTGTGTAGACCCGACCAATTGTTGATTTTTGCTTCGGGTCAACTTGTCTTGAAAATCCAGTATGACCTGCAGTCGGTTCCTGATGATGGACGTTGATATCTTATCAGGCATTTTAACAGCCCGCGCAGGCGGCCGATCGGAATATTGAAAGGCGAATAAGCCTTCAAATTCGACCGTTTTGACCAGTTGCAGTGTTTGCTCAAAATCGGTCTCTTTTTCCCCTGGAAAACCGACGATAATATCCGATGTAATGGCTATCTGTGGACAAGTATCCCGTAGTTCGGCGACTTTGTCAAGATACTGCTCTCGAGTGTATTTGCGGTTCATGCGCTCTAACACCCTGTTGGAGCCGGATTGAACCGGCAAATGAATATGGGAACACAGTTTGGACATATTTTTGAAAGCCATGATCAGATCGGGGCCCAGATCCTTTGGATGAGAAGTGGTAAAGCGAATGCGTAAAAGCCCTTTGATCTCATTGATCATTGTTAAAAGCTCGGTAAACGAGCACAAGCCCTGGTTTTTTCCATAGCTGTTTACATTTTGCCCCAAAAGGGTGACCTCTTTGACACCGTTTTCAACCAGGGCTCGGATTTCGTGAACAATACTTCCGGGTTTACGGCTCGTCTCTCTGCCGCGCACGAAGGGAACCACACAATAGGCGCAATAGTTGTCACATCCTTGCATAATTGTGACGAATTTGGACACCGAAGATGGTTCTCGGGATGCAATAAGAGATTCAGGGATATCCGGCTGCTCAACCATTTCAACATCAACAATGCGGCAACGCCGGTCTTCAATTTGTCGAATCAGGTGCGGGAGTCTGTCAATCGCCTGAGTCCCCAATACAAGATCTATTGCAGGCATACGGTCCACAATCCGCTGACCTTCTTGCTGGGCGACACATCCCGCAACACCGATGATCAGTCGCTTTTTATGGCGCTTCATTTTGGCCAGCCGTCCCAGCAGACTGAAAGCTTTTTGTTCGGCCTTGGCTCTGACTGTACAGGTATTGACAATAATCAAATCCGCACCGTCCATCGTGTCGGTCTTTTCATATCCAACAGTTGCCAACTGCATGGCAATTTGCTCAGAATCGTAGACATTCATCTGGCAACCAATGGTGTGAAGGTATAATTTTTTAGAAATCATCTGAACAATGCGGTTCCCTGCTGATTATCGCTGATTAGCCTTTTGATCAGGCATTGCCTTGAATGGATGAATCAGGATCTGTTTCGACAAATCCTGCAATATTTTTTGAAACTGTTGCTCGCAGCCTGGTGCGATGTAAAATAAGACGATTCCTTTTTGCGGATCGAAAGTGCGTAGCGTAGTGATGCCATCATAGGCCTCAAAAATAAACTTTAGGAAAGCGATTTGCCTGCGATCCACTCGATAAAATTGTTGTATCGTTTGCAAAGTATGCCTATCTTGTCGCTATGTGCCGTTGGTGCTGTGAATAGATCAATTGTTAATTTGCCAGCCACCGTGTGTCGATAATGCACATATCCGCAAACGGGCGTATTTTGGAGATTCAGATTTCATAATAACCACATATGCCTTATTTGCAATAAAAAACCCCTGAAGGAAAAAGGCAACTTATAGGTTGTTCAACTGTCGCTTGTAGCGTATAGGGCCGTCCATGAATAAAAAATGGGAAATATTGCAGCCGGATGCCGGTCAGGTAAAACAATTGAGTGCCCGCCTGAACTGCCATCCCATCACTGCGGCTGTTCTGATAAACCGTAACCTGACATCCGCTGAAGACGCTTCAAATTTTCTGAATATAAGCCTCAATCAAATACGCCCGCCGTTTACCCTCAAAGACATGGATGCGGCCGTTCATCGAATCTGCCGGGCCATAGCGGATAATCAAAAAATTCTGATCTTTGGTGATTACGACGTTGATGGAATTAGCGCCACAGCAGTGTTATTCGAATTTTTACGGGCTGCCGGCGCCGATGTAAGCATCTACATTCCCCATCGGATTAACGAAGGCTACAGCCTCAAACCCCACCATATCGATAACCACGCCCTTTCCAACCAGATTCAGTTGGTTATCACGGCGGATTGCGGTTCTGGCAGCACTAACGCCTTGGCCGTTGCTGCCAAAGCGGGAATCGATGTGATCGTCACCGACCATCACGAAATTTCTGATCATATTCCGCCAGCCGTCGCCGTGCTGAATCCCAAACGTTCCGATTGTTCCTCCGGAATGGACGCATTCGCTGGTGTCGGTGTGGCTTTTGCCCTTGTCATTGCATTAAGAAAACAGTTACGCGATCAGAATTTTTGGAATGACCGTCCGCAGCCCAATCTCAAGAATTTTTGCGATCTGGTTGCACTCGGCACGATTGGCGATATGGTCCCCCTGATTGCCGAAAATCGTATATTTGTCAAAACCGGACTGAGCCTGATCAATGCAGCAACCCGACCGGGGATCAACGCACTGTGCGCGGTAGCTGGCATTACACAGCAATTCATAAATGCAGAGGATGTCGCCTTTAAACTCATTCCTCGTTTGAACGCTGCCGGACGGATGGACCATGCCTCCCAGGCGCTGCATTTGCTGACAACCGATGACACTGCCACAGCACATCAACTGGCACAAACACTGAATGGATTCAACTTGCAGCGTCGGGAATTGGAGCAATCCATTCTGAACGCCATCTTAGCAGATCTAAAGCAGCGACCGGTACCGTTAAAAGCGCATACCCTGGTCAGTTGGAATCCAGGATGGCATCTGGGTGTTTTGGGAATCGTCGCTTCCCGACTTGTCGAAACCATTTACCGTCCGGTGGTGTTGATTGCCGTTCAAAACGAAGTCGGCAAAGGATCCGCTCGCAGTATTCCCGGTCTGGATTTATATAAGGCTTTACACGATTGCCAGCATCTACTGGAAGATTTCGGCGGGCACACAATGGCAGCCGGTTTGACCATCAAAATGGAAAATGTAATTGAATTTCAAAAGGCGTTCGAAATTGCCATCAGCCAAATCGTTCAACCCGTTCACCAAACACCAAAACTGACCGTTGACACCGAGGTTGATTTTGATGATTTATCGGATGTGCTGGTGGATGAAATTGAAAATATCAGTCCCTTTGGCACCCAAAACCCGGAACCGCTGTTCATGACGAGGAACATTACCGTGCGGTCATCAAAAATCGTTGGTAATAACCATCGCAGAATGGTGTTAACTCAGGGTGCCGGACAGTCGCATAAATCCATTAATGCCATCTGTTTCAATGCCACCGATAATCTTCTGCGAAAAACGGCCTTTGCCCGCATTGCTTTCCGATTGCGATGGAATCGCTGGAATAACAATAAGACGATTCAATTGATCATTGAGGATGCAGATTAAGATTTGGCCCACGAGCGCAGTCGTGTCTGGCTGATGCGTACTGGCTGATAGCTGCGTGCCGTTGATTTTTGAACCGGCGCAAAGATACCCGCCTTTGTTATAGTAATGCTACCTTGGTGAACAACCGAGGACGAGGACGAGAACGAGTACGAGTACGATAAGGGCAGCTAAGACTTCGTCCTCGTCGTCGTCCTCGTGCTCGTCCTCGAGAAATCAAACCATCATGCCCTCGCAACGCGCAACTCGTAACCCTGACACCCGAAACCTGACACCTGAAAACTTTGCTTTAACCGACAAACACATGCGAGTCTTCCAGGCGAACTTCCAGACGCGCCAGGTCCACTTCGGACAATTGCAGTTGGTTGGCTTCCGGGGTTGTGTGTAGAACAATGGTCAGATCGTTTTTCAGGCCGATACCCATTTTATGACACATCTGATTGGCTAATCGAACCACTACCAACAACAGGTTATTTGAATCAATTTCGAGCAGGTGGTGATCGCGTGCAACCAAGCAATATTTTTCAGGTAAATTCCACTGCTTCATCAGAGAAAATCCCTGATCGGTATGCAGATTTTCCATGACTTCATTGAGCACCATATCGGGCGGTGAGATTTTGATTTCACCGGACGCCACCATACCATCGATTATTTTTAAGATGTAAAGCTTACCGACATCATGCAGCAGCCCGGCAGTAAAGCTCTCATGTGACAGCGCTTCGAAACCGGTCTGCTTGGCGAGCCAATTGGCACTGATGGCACTTCCCACCGAATGGCGCCAGAGTTTATTCATGATCTGATTGAGGGCCGGATTCTTGGACTGAAAATTATGCTGCAGGGCGACCATGGTGACGATATTGGATACTTCCTCTGTGCCCAGACGAATAATGGCATCTCGGACCGTTGCCACCTGCGCCAGACCTTTATAGAAGGACGAATTGGAAACACGCAAAACCTCTCCGGTAAGCGATTGATCACTGACAATCAGTTTTTCAATCAAACGGGAATCCGGCTCCTCTTTGGCGACTTCTTTTTGAATGCGAAGGGCGGTGGCGTCAAAGGCCGGCAACCGGATGTTTTCAGCGACCGCGTAATTTTCGATCAATCCCATCAAGGAACTTTGTGCTTCCATTATAACCTCCTATATCAAGCGTCTCAGATCCGCCATCGGACGGGGGTTGTGCAGTCGCGGCAGACTGCGCAGCAATTCATCAACAGTGGTGACCCCCTCGGCGACTTTGTTGATGCCATCTTCCAATAGGGTTACCAGCCCGGCAGATTCGATGCAGATCTGACGCAGTTCTTTGCTAGGCTTATGCTCCAGGATGGCATCCCGCACCAGTTCATCGAGGATCAGCAACTCAAAAATGCCTACGCGGCCTTTGTACCCGGTGTGTTGACAGTTGGAGCACCCACGGCCTTTTTGAACCTGCATCCCGCTGATATCATGGGCCGAATACCCGATGCGCTGCAACTCCTGTGAGGTGGGCTTGTAGGGTGCCGCGCAAAACGGGCATATCTTTCGCAGCAAGCGCTGGGACATCACACTGACCACTGTTGAGGAAATCATAAAGGCCTCAATTGACATATTCAGCAGGCGAATCAGACCGCCGACGCTGTCCTCGGTATGAAATGTGGTCAAGACTTTGTGCCCGGTCAAGGCCGCCTGTACGGCCACTTCAGCCGAAAAGTTATCACGAATCTCGCCGATAACGATGACATCTGGATCCTGTCGCAGAATGTGGCGCAGTGTTTCTTCATAGGTTAAGCCGATTTTCGGATTGATAGAGCACTGGGAGATACCGTCAATAACGTATTCAACCGGCTCTTCGGCGGTGACGATACTCATTTGAGGATTGGTTATATGGTGCAGACAACTGTATACCGTGGTTGTCTTGCCCGAACCCGTGGGTCCCGAAAACAACAGTACCCCGCTCGGCAAATCCAACGCTTCTTCGATAAACCGGTGCAGTATGCGACCGGATAACCCAAGGTCGTCAATTGTGCGCAGCTGGCCATGGCGGTTTAAAAGTCGCAGGACAACTTTCTCTCCGTGCACGGTCACATAGAAAGAGGCCCGTATGTCCAACTGTCCTTCCGGGTGGTCGAAGAAAAAACGCCCGCCTTGATGACGGCGTTTTTCGGTTATATCAACCTCACAGAGGACTTTGATGCGGCTGGCCACTGCCGGTGCTGTTTCAGGTGGAAAATCCTCAAAATGGGATAATACCCCGTCCTGGCGAAAGCGCACTTGCAAATGCTCTTTTAGCGGCTCCAGGTGGATATCACTGGCTTCTCTTTGAAGGGCCGCCAGAATAATATCATTCACCAGTTTGATTATAAATTGCTCGTCCATGGACGAGATCTGTTTCTTTATTTCGGCGCGATGGGCTTTGGAAATTACTTCATAGATAGCGCTTTGGCAGGCGATGGCCACAACAAGTTGGTCCCCGAATACCTGGCGCGCGGCTTGCAACTCTTCCTGATCCAGTGGATCGACAAAGGCGACCGTAACGACGCCGCCGTCAGCCCGTATGGGTAACAAATGATGGGTTTCATACCATTTTAACGGCACCCGCGCGAACAGTTTACGATCGATATCTTTCAATTCCGGCTTTACAAACGGTATTCCCAATTTTAAAGATAGCGCTTCAACCATCACTTGTTCTTGGATCAAATGGCGCTCAATGAGGATTTCACCTAATTTTCGTTTTGATTTTTCCTCGGTCTGGATGGCCAGGGCCGTCCGCAGATCTGAAGCGCTGATATGTCCCAATTCCACCAACAGCTCTCCGATGGGAATTTCGACTGGATGCTTTCGCAGCGCTTCGCCAATCTGGTCGTCGGTGATAAATTCCAGTTCTTTGATCACCTGAACCAAGGGACGGGATTTTTCGAGCTTGGATTGAACCCGTCGGGCGTATTCGACCTGCTTGTCGCTCAAATAGGCTTTTTTCAACAGATGATGGGCCAGCCGACTGAATTCATCTTCTGAACGGTCTTCAGATAGGGATGGGGGTGTCTCATTCGCCAACTCTGGACGAGTTAATGAGGTGTTTGTTGCCGTCGCCATTTTACCTGTTCTCCCCTAAAAAATGAATTTGCCTAATAATGTATCCGGCTGCTATGTGATAAAGCTGTCATTAGGTGTGATATCGGGCAGTTTCGGTGAAAACTTTAGGCGCATGACAACATAATATTTTCCTTGCAAACGGCTGCATTACCCATTATATTTTATGAAATTAGCTTGATCTGAGACTCTAAACATAAGGTGGTGGCATGGCAAAAGTATTCCGGCCCAGTACGCGTGAAGCCAATATCCTTTCCAAAATTGAATCTCAAAAAGAGCGTTCCCGCAGGCTTGCCATTAATTCAATCAAAGATTGTATTGATCGGCTATCCAATGCAATTGCCATGAAACTCGTTGATGACAATCTGGTGGAAACCACCAACAAAAACGCGTTAGAAGAGCAAATTAAACTTTGCCTGGAAAAATTGGGCCGCGCCGATGATTTTGAGATCGATTATCAGGTGTCGCCAATCCGAAACCTGGTTCCCCAGCCCCATGTGGTCAGCTTGTTTCTAACAGCCTTTATCATTGAAAAGCTTATTAACCATAAGGATGTTGTCGATATCTACGGATCCGACGAAGACATTTACCTCAACGTTCATCAGCAAATTAAAAAATTTCTACCCGCATAATGCGTCCCCGTTTTCATCCCCGACTCATTAATGGGCCATTTGATGATCCCGGCCTGTTCATCCCTTTTCTTTTCGAAAATCAAGCCCTCCTATTTGATCTCGGCGATAATCAAGCGCTGACATCCCGTGATATTCTCAAAATTAGCCACGTGTTTGTCACGCACACGCACATGGATCATTTTATCGGTTTTGACCGCATCCTGCGCCTGATATTAGGCCGCCCCAAAAGCTTGTACCTGTTTGGACCCCGCCATTTTTTTAGAAATGTGGAAGGCAAATTGGCCGCCTATTCATGGAATCTCGTTGGAAATTATCAATATCTTCTGAAGATGCATCTGACTGAAGTCCATCATGATTTTATGCTGACCAGAACATATCTGTGCCAGAATCATTTCAATCCAACCAACAAGACGCAAAAGCAGCCGTTCAAAGACATATTGATTGAAACACCCGTCTTTAAAATCTCCGCTGCTGTACTAGATCACGGCATTCCCTGTCTGGGATTGGCTCTCAAAGAGCGTTTTCATATCAATATCAACAAAGATGCCCTTATGGCCTTGAAATTACAGACCGGACCATGGCTAAACGATTTTAAACAGGCCCTGTATACGGGTGCGGATCCGGCATCAGAATTTACGATCAATACCGGATCCAGCTCGATACGGCATTTTCAACTGGGGGAGCTGGCCGACCGGATTGCAATGGTTACACCGGGACAAAAAATCAGCTACATTGCCGATGTGGCATACAGTCCGGCAAATGCGGAAAAAATTATAGCCCTGGCACAGGACTCAGATCACCTTTTCATCGAAGCTGCATTCTTAGATGCGCAGCAAGATCTTGCCGCTGAAAAACATCACCTCACCGCCCGGCAGGCTGGTGAACTGGCGGCCAGGTGCGGCGCCCGGCATTTTACCATCTTCCATTTCTCGCCCCGCTACATCGGCCAGGAAGACCTTTTGTACCAGGAGGCCAGGGAGGCATATGCATCGAATCGTTAATGCAAATTAGTTGAAGGAGAAAAAAATGAAAATTTTGATCATTGGCGGCAATGGCACCGTCGGCAAAAAAGTAAGCGCCCATTTCGCCAAGAAGCATGAAGTATTCATTGCCGGTCGACATTCAGGCGATGTTAGGGTCGATATTGGGGATGCGTCTTCGATTGAAGCAATGTTTGATTCCATTAAAAAATTAGATGCTGTTTTGTGTATCGCCGGAGAAGCAAAATGGGCACCATTTGATTCCATGACAGAAGATGATTTCCATATCGGCCTTAAGAGCAAATTAATGGGACAGGTCAATCTAGTCAGAATTGGGCAGAAATATTTGAATACAGCCGGATCGTTTACGCTGACAACCGGCATCCTGGCAGATCATCCCGTGGTCATGACGACAAGTGCTGCCATGGTAAACGGAGGAATTCACAGTTTCGCCAAAGCGGCCGCCTTGGAATTGAAAAATGAACTTAGAATCAATGTGGTTTCATCCGGACTGGTCGAGGATGCCGTCGAAAAATATGAAGCCTATTTCCCTGGCCATAATCCGATACCCATGCAAAAGGTGGTCAATGGCTATGTAAAAAGTGTTGAAGGCAAGGGTACGGGAGAGGTCATCAGAATATATGACCAGTAGATCTTAAGTTATCTAAGCTTTCTTCAGCTCGACTTGAATGAGTCGCAGTTCGCTTTTGGCGATATTCTCGATGTTGATTTTATCTGCTGCCCGACAGGTGAGCGATTCCCCCGCATGCAAGACTCTATCTTCCGAACCGGAGTAAATCTTTGTTCGGCCATCGAGAACAAAAAGATGATAAGACGCGTTCGTCTGAGACGGCAGCTCAAGCGTAGCACCGCAGTTAACTGTTAACTCGGCGACCACATAGGTGTCCTGTTGCTCAAGCAATTTAGATATCCCCCAGGGACGATTGGCGCTGCGATGGCGTTTGCATTCCGCGCGCCCATGGTCCTTTAACTGGGTTACAAAAAATTTCACCTCCCGGCTATTTTCAAGATCGGATACAAAAACCGAATCCGCCGTTTCCACTACAACCATGTCCCGCAAGTGATTGGCAGCAATCAGACGGTCGTGGCCTAAAATCAGACTGTTGCGCGTATCTTGCACTAAAACATCCCCAGCAATGACGTTATGATTGGCATCTTTTCCCAAAAAATCATACAGCGATTTCCAGGAACCGATATCGCTCCAGCCGAAATCAGATGGCAGTACAGCACCTTTGGTCGTTTTTTCCATTATGGCATAATCAATTGAAATATTATTTAGTTGATCATAGTCTTTCCGAGCGATGGGTTTATCAACCGTAAAAATCGCTTGCATGTTGTCAAGCAGTTCGGGTTGGTGGATTTTAAATTCAGCAAGAATGACCGAGGCTTTAAACGCGAACATGCCACTGTTCCAAAAAAAGTTGCCGGCCTTGATGTATTTTTGAGCTGTGGCCAGATCAGGCTTTTCAACAAACCGCTTGAGCGCCAGGGCCCCGTGGGATAACTTTTTCCCGCCTTCGACATATCCATAACCCGTTTCAGGATAATGGGGCTGAATGCCAAACGTCACAATAAATCCATCGCCGGCCAGCGCAATGGCGGCTTTGAGCTGTTCATGGAATCCATCTGTATCTTGAATGACATGATCGGCCGGAAAAATACATAAGACGGCATCCTTTTCAGCCGCCATGATATGCAGTACCGCCAATAAAATAGCCGGGGCCGTGTTGCGGCCGCAAGGCTCGCAAATCAACTTGCCTAGCGCTTTGAGGCCAAGATTCTCAAGATGCTTGGCCGTTTCATGGAAATGACGCTGACCGCAAACGACCCTGACATATTCTGTATCAAGCACAGGCGGCAGGCGCCTAATGGTGTTCTGAAGCAGGGAGTCTTCACCGATAAACTTTACCAGTTGTTTGGGGTACAGCTCTCGTGAAACAGGCCAAAGCCGGGTGCCTGTTCCACCCGCCAGCAAAATCGGATACACAGGAAGGTTATTATCCGTCATTGTTGCCTCTATCTTTGCGTTTAAGTGGTGTGAAACCTCAAAATTATGTCAAAAAAGTGCCTAAAATGCCTAAAATGAGTTAAAATGCCTAAAATTGTCTCGCCGCTGTGCTCCATCTTTTTTAATGAAAAAGGCAGAACTCATCAATTTTAGGCATTTTAAAATTTTAGTTCAATTTAGGCATTTCTTCTGGCTGCACTTGTGGCCATTCACTAGACAGCCAAAGAGATATCACTGTCTCTTATTAAACCACCCCGTACGATAATTATTTGTTCTGGTTTCTGTTTTGGCCGACATGCACAGGGTTTCAACGGCATTGTACCCCAGCAATTCATTGACTTCCCGCATCAAGGCACCACTGGCCTTAAGCTTCATCGAGTGGGGCAGTTGGATAATGGTGTCGGCGTTGTCGGTGCTGTGCAAATGCAGATATGCCTTGCAGTTGCCTGCGTGCTTTTTTAATATCTCATGAAGCTTGACCAGCGCTGCGCGATCGGTGCGTGCAATTTCCAGATTGAAATGGATGCTGGCTGTCCAGGTTTCTTCCGCTTTATCCATGGCGATTACTTTTTCAGCCAGTATTTTGACGGACTGCTCATCTTTTTGAACCTGTCCCTGAATAAAAACGGCTTTATCCTCAACCAGCAGATCAATTACGCTGGTGTAAACCCGCGAAAAAACCGTGGCCTCGACCGCACCATGCAGGTCTTCAATGGTTACAAATGCCATCAAATCCCCTCTTTTGGTTTTGATGATCTTGGTGCTGCGAATCAATCCGCCAATGCGAACTGCATTTCCACTTTTCAGTTCCTTAATTGAGATCGCATTGGCATTAGTGAATTTATCAAGCAAATCCTGATAGCGCTTTAACGGATGTCCGCTGACGTAAAATCCGAGGGACTCTTTTTCAAATGCCAGGCGCTGATTTTCCGACCACTCCTCAATATCCGGCAGACTCGGTGCATTAATAACTTGGCGATGGACAGAACCATCAAAGAGACCGATCTGCGGATCCAGCCTTTCCTTTTGCACCCGCTGTCCGTAGTCCAAAGCGTCTTCTAAAGCTGCCATCATTTGAGAACGTCTGTCTCCGGTGGAATCAAAAGCGCCGCATTTTATCAATGACTCAATGACGCGCTTGTTGACTTTTTTCAGATCAACGCGCTCACAAAAATCGAAAAGTGATGCAAAAGCATTTTTCCCGCTGGATTCAACAATAGCGTCAATTGCAGCTTCACCCACATTTTTAACGGCCACCAGACCAAAGCGGATCTTGCCGCGATCAACGGTAAATGCTTTCTGGCTGTAATTGATATCCGGCGGCAAAACCGGGATGTCGTGATTGCGGCACTCGACAATATATTTAACGACACCATCGGTGGAATGCATTTCACTGGTCAGCAATGAAGCCATAAATTCAACCGGATAATGCGCCTTAAGATAAGCCGTCTGATAGGCAATCAGGGCATAGGCCGCACTGTGGGATTTGTTGAATCCATAACCACCGAATTTTTCCATTAAGCTGAAAATCGGTGCCGCTTGCTCGGCGGTAATGCCGTTAGCTGCGGCGCCATTCACAAAACGTTCACGGTGCTCGGCCATAATGGCCGAGATTTTCTTTCCCATGGCCTTGCGCAGATCATCGGCTTCTGCCATGGAATAATTGGCGAGATCGTTGGCAATTTTCATCACTTGTTCCTGATAGACGATCACACCGTAAGTTTCTTTTAAAATCGGTTCCAGCTGCGGGAGCAAATACTCCACCTGCTTGCGACCGTGTTTGCGAGCGACATAGTCGTCAATCATGCCGCTCTCCATCGGCCCTGGACGGTAAAGCGCCACCAGCGCAATGACATCATCAAAGGTTTCCGGTTTGAGGCGCACCAGCAAATCTTTCATGCCCGAGCTCTCAAGCTGAAACACTCCGGTGGTGTCACCGGCCGATAGCAGGCGGTAGGTAGCTGCATCGGTTAATTCGATATTCTCCAAATCCGGCGGGGTGCGCCCCTGGCTGGCAATAAGCGCAAGGGTCTTGGCGATCACCGTCAGGTTCCGCAAGCCCAAAAAATCAAACTTCACTAATCCGATTTTCTCTACGACCTTCATGTCGTACTGGGTTACCACTTCACCTTTTTTTCCGCGGTAAAGCGGCATATAATTGACCAGGGGCTGATCGGCAATCACCACCCCGGCTGCATGGGTCGACGCGTGTCGCGGTAAGCCTTCAAGAACCCGACAGATATTAATAAGTTCATCGATTTCAGGTTTTTGGCGCGCCAACTCGAGCAAACGAGGCTCCTGTTCAAGGGCTTCGTCGAGGCTGATATTTAAGATATCGGGCACCATTTTGGCGATGGTATCCACCTCGGCCAAAGGGATATTCAGCGCCCTCCCAACATCTCGAATAACCGCCCGGGTTTTCAATTTTCCAAATGTAATGATCTGGGCAACGTAATCGCCGCCTCCGTATTTATCGGCAACGTATTTATAGACATCTTCGCGACCGTCGATGCAAAAATCAACATCAATATCCGGCATGCTTTTACGGGCCGGATTTAAAAACCGTTCAAAGATCAGGCCATGGTCAATGGGGTCCAGATCTGTAATGCCCAGGCTATATGCAACCAAACTACCGGCGGCCGAACCCCGCCCGGGACCCACTGGTATGTTATTATCTTTGGCGTAACGGATAAAATCAGCCACAATGAGAAAATATCCTGAAAATCCCATATCCTTTATGACCGCCATTTCATATGCCAGACGCTCATGGTAAGCGGCTGTATCAAGCTGGGGATTTATTTCTTTGAGGCGCTGCATACGCACCTCAAATCCCTGCTGGACTTGTTGGGTGAAAAGCGTGTCACTGTCCAGCCCTGACGCATCGGCAAACCGCGGGAAGTGATACGTTTTGAAATCAAAGCTAATGTTGCAGCGGGCGGCGATATCCACCGTATTGCTGATCGCTCCTGGATAGTCTTTGAAGGTGGCGTACATTTCAGCTTTGGATTTGAAGTAGAGCTGATCGGTGCGAAACTTGAAGCGTTCGTTGTCTTCAACGGTTTTGCCGGTTTGAATACACAGCAAGACATCATGGGCCCTGACGTCTGCTTTATCTAGATAATGGCAATCGTTACTGGCCACCAACGGAATCGACAGTCGCTGGCTGATCTCCAACAAGGCCTGATTGACCAGTGCTTGTTCTGCGATACCGTTATTTTGCACTTCCAGAAAAAAATTGTTGTCCCCAAAAATGTCATTATATTCACGCGCCGCTGCTTCAGCCTGGTCGATATGACCCTGCTTGATCCGGCGGGGGATCTCGCCATGCAAACAGGCCGATAATCCGATCAGCCCCCGGCTGTATTCCATCAGAATTTGCTTATCAATGCGCGGCCGGTAATAAAATCCATCAAGCTGCGCGGTGGTTGCCAGTTTGCACAGGTTACGATAGCCCTCATCATTTTTGGCCAACAAAATTAAATGCGAAAGCTCCTTATTGTCCAGCGGCGTTTTATCGAAGCGGGTTCTGGGGGCCACATAAATTTCACAGCCGATAATCGGTTTTATACCCGCCGCATTGGATTTTTGAAAAAATTCTACTGCGCCGAACATGGTGCCATGATCGGTCACGCTGACCGCTTTCATTTCAAACTCGGCTGCCCGCCGCAAAAGGTCATTGATGCGGATCGCACCATCCAATAGACTGTACTGGGTATGAACATGCAGATGAACAAAATCGGGTATGGTTTCAGTCATGAATATTTCGTCTTCGGTTACATGTGGATTGAAAAAGTTAAGTTAAACAAAGATCAAACATTTGTGAGGGCAAATGGGCAAGGCGATATTATATATATCATAGTTGAGTTTATTTTTCGATGCTCTATTTCGTGAAAAATTTATTGGGTGGTAAGTGCTACAAAATACAAAAAAACAGATGTTTAGGGTTGTATATTCGGGTTGGCCCGTTGCCGGTTGAGCCTGTTAAGCCCGTTTTAAGATGGAATGTTATCGAATTTTATCCATAACCGGCAAACGGGTTAACGGGTAACGGGCTCAACCTTTTAAGATCGCTTTTAATCTAATGAATAGTTGGGTGCCTCCTTGGTAATAATCACGTCGTGAACATGGCTTTCGCGCATTCCCGCAGCGCTGACTTTCACAAAGCGGGCCTTTTCACGCAGCTCATCCAGCGTGCGGCAGCCGACATAGCCCATACCGGCCTTCAATCCGCCCACTAGCTGAAAAATGGTGCCAGACAGAGAACCCCGATACGGTACTCGGCCGACAATGCCTTCCGGAACCAGTTTGTCTTCTTCCGCTTTTTCGGTTTGATAATAGCGGTCCTTGCTTCCTTTTTTCATGGCTTCGATGGAGCCCATGCCGCGGTAAACTTTGTAGCTGCGTCCCTGAAAAAAGATCTGTTCTCCAGGCGTTTCCTCCGTGCCGGCAAACAGGCCCCCGATCATTATGGAGTGTGCTCCTGCGCCGATCGCTTTGGTGATGTCACCGGAAAAGCGGATGCCGCCGTCTGCAATGAGGGGCACGCCGCTTTTGGCGCCCACGGACCGGCAATTCTGGATGGCGGTAAACTGCGGCACCCCAATCCCGGCTATGATTCGGGTCGTACAGATGGAGCCCGGTCCGATACCGATTTTTACGCCATCGACACCGGCATTTATTAAATCTTCTGCACCTTTGGCTGTACCCACATTTCCAGCGATCAGCTCAAGAGCTTTATGATTGCCCTTGAGTTTTTGTACCGCAGTGAGCACATTTTCGGTATGTCCGTGCGAGGTATCGATCAATATCACATCGGCCCCGGCACCTAAAAGCGCGTTGGCACGTTCCTCCATATCCAGGCCAACGCCCACGGCCGCACCGACCCTCAAACGCCCCATTCTGTCTTTGCATGCATTGGGATATTTTTTTAATTTTTCAATGTCTTTGATGGTAATTAAACCCGTCAGACGCCCTTGGGGGTCAACAACCAATAGCTTTTCAATGCGATGCTGATGCAGCAATTTTTTTGATTCTTCCAGGCTGATGCCTTCTGAAACCGTTATCAAATTATCCTTGGTCATCACATCTGATACATTTTTTTCAAGATCCGTCTCAAACCGTAGATCCCGGTTGGTCACTATTCCCACCAGTTGATCGCCTTTGGTTACCGGCACCCCTGAGATGCGGTAGCTCTCCATCAATTTGAGCACTTCCCCCACTTTCTGATCGGGATTTATCGTGACCGGATCGACGATCATACCGCTTTCAGATTTCTTAACTTTGTCCACCTCCATGGCCTGGCTTTCGATGCTCATGTTGCGGTGAATGAAACCGATGCCGCCTTCCCGGGCGATGCTGATGGCTGTGTCCGCCTCTGTGACGGTGTCCATAGCCGCGCTGACAATGGGAATGTTCAGGTTAATGTTTCGCGTCAGACGGGTGCTCACATTGACATCTTTTGGTAACACATCAGAATAATTCGGGATAAGCAAGACGTCATCAAAGGAATAGGCCTCTTCCGGCGGTATCTTGGGCATGCGATTCCTCCGCTAGATTCGATTGAAATCATTTAGGTATTTATGGTTGTTCAAATTGCAGCAGCGAAAAGAGGTAGCTATATACCATGAAGGGCACGAAGATCAAGAAGGACTTTGACAGATCTTTTGCGTTATTCTTTGTGCCCTTCGTGCTCTTGGTGGTTATAATTGATCCCAGCGCTTCGGGAATAGGCATCCGAATAGCAGAACCCAAAGGCTTTGGCAATCCTTTTATTTGCCGCCTTGACAATGAACCCATTGGCATAATAAAAGCAATCTCCTGTATGCACACAAAATAAATAGGTTGAGCCCGTTACCGGCCGAAGGTCCTCGTGAAACGGGATTAGCCCGTTGGCCGCTTAAAAGTATCATGAGTCGGTTTCCCTTTTCGGGCTCAATCCGCCTGAGGCGGACCCAACCGGTCAACCCAAGAGAATGAAGCCTATTTTTTGGATAAATTCTCGCAAACATTTAAACCTAAACAGGTGAAGTCGGGCACACATGTTGATTAAAATAAATCCCCTCAATCCCCAAAGTCGACTGATTCAAAAAGCGGTCGATATTCTGATGAAAGGCGGCATCGTCGTGTATCCCACCGATACCA
>JASFEV010000051.1:0-20207 GCA_050124655.1 Desulfobacterales bacterium | reverse complement strand
CCTCCTTTATTCTTTATCGTTTGTCACTTTTTAAACTATTACCTGTATATAATAAAGCTGGATCTGTAAACTGCAAATTGTTTGACTTAATTTATTATCACTGTTTTAATTTTAGGCAGTTACAACATTCACGATTAGTGCTTTTTCATTTTATTATGAGGCAATGGATTAAAATCGAGCGCATACCGGGTGTTTTGGCTTCGGCCTATGAAAAAGGCACCCGTATGGTCATTAACAGTTACTACCGTCATGTGGCTGAGGAGATCGTTGCCCATTTAGCTGGTGATGAAATCCTGGATATTGGCACCGGTCCGGGTTATCTACCGATTGAAATCGCCAAAAGATCTGAAGCTGTTCGCATCATCGGGATTGATTTAAGCCGCAAATTATTGGATATGGCGCGCTTAAATGCCGCCAAAGCGGGCCTGTCTGATCGATTGACGTTTCAACTCGGCGACGCCGGCCGCATTGAATTTGAAGATTCGTTCTTTGATATGGTGATCAGCACCGGCATGCTGCATTCGATCAAGGATCCGGTGAAGGTTATTCAGGAAATGCACCGCGTCTTGAAAGCGGGCGGAGAAGCCTGGATTTTTGATCCAGCCCGGGTGAGTAATGCGGTAGACCGCACTAAATGGAAAGCATCACTCAATTTGCGGGAGCGATTTTTTTTGAAGCTTTTCCAATTAACGGGCCTGCATAAACCGATTAAAACCTATACCCGCGAAGAAGCCATTGCCATAATCGCAAAAACCGATTTTAAGGATTACCGGATCGACGCCCGTGAGAACGAAATCAGAATAAAATTGAAGAAGGCATAAGGCATAAGGCGCAAGGCGCATGGCTCAAGGTTAAAGGCAAAAGGCTTAGACAAAAATGATAATTTTTGTTCAGAATCATATAAAATATCCTATACCTTACGCCCTGAGCCTTATGCCGTGTGCCGGTTTTTTTAATGGAGTTGGTTATGCACAAATATCAACAAATCTATGAATTTGCCGCTTCGGCCGGCGCTTTTGAGGGCTATGTTTATCGGCGGTCAAAAGATGAAATCGATACCAAAGCACTGACAAATTGGGTGGATAATTTGTTTGACGCCTATCATCTTCTGCCGGCTGATGCTATCGGTGAATGTCAATTGTCCTGCAATCAGACTCTGGGGAGGGCGATCAAATCACTAATGGCTGAGTTCGGTGAGGATTACCCGATTATCGGCAAGTTGCAGACGCTTGTAAAAGGCGAATTGCCGAATTCCGCTGATGATTTCAATAAAGAGAAGTGGTTTCAGGGTTAGAGAAATCGGCGTAATGGAAAATTGGAATTAAATTGAAATACACCACGAAAGCTCGAAAAGAAGGAAAACACGAAAATAAATTAAAATTTCGTGCTTTTTTAATTTCGTGTTTCCGTGTTAGAAAAGTGGTTCAAAAAAATCCAAATGGATTGTTGGAGCGCTAGCGTGTGGGAACTGACAGTTTGAAACAATCTTTCATTTTCTCGAATTACAATACTCCAATACTCTATTACTCCAATACTCCAGCTGGGGCCTTTTTGAAGCTTAATTGATTTTCAGAATCTTAATGGAGAGCCATTTGGAAATAATGGGAAAAATCGTCAGCGGTGCGGGGGAGGGCGCCTATTTTACCCAAATCGACTGGGTGCAGCAGCAGTGTCATCAGAAATTGGGCTTTAAACCCTATCCCGGCACGCTTAACCTGGAAATAGCTTTGGACGATCTTCCCAAGATTGTAACTCTGGGCCAAAAAAATGGGGTCGAATTGATTTCACCCGATCCGAAGTTCTGTAATGCAAAAGCCTTTGCGGTAAAGCTGGGAAAAATCAACGGCGCCATTATCATGCCCGAAGAAAAGGTCAGGATTCACGCTGAGAATATCATCGAGATAATCGCACCACTGAACATCAAAGCGACTCTCAATGTTAAAGATGGCGCTTTGTTTAGCATACTTCTATTGGAAAAGTGATTTATGTCGCAAAAACAAAAACTAAACCTGGCGGCGGTGATTTTTGATCTGGATGGGACGTTGATTGATTCGATCGACATCTATTTCAGGATCGTTGAAAACGCTCTGCAACGACTCGACCTCCCACCGGTATCGCGCAGCACAATCCTGGCAGCAGCCGAAAGCGAAGATTTTAAATGGGAACGCGTATTACCGGCGGAAGTTTTGAACCGCAAAGAAGATATTATTGATAAGGCCTGGGCGGTTATCAATGAAATCGCACCGCAGATGTTTGCCGATGATCTGGATATCATTCAGGGTGCAGACGATATCCTCAAAATGGTTTCAGCCAGCGGGCTGAAGATGGGTCTGGTCACCTCGACGCAAAAGCATTATTTGGAGATTAAAATGCTGCCGTTAAAAAATGCCGCGGTCGACAAACTGATTGAGGTCATTATTACATCCGATGACGTCGAAGAAAGAAAGCCGGCTCCGGAGGCGCTCATTATGTGCGCCCAACAGCTTGAGCTAAAACCGGCCAATTGTGTTTATGTGGGTGATACTGCTACGGACATGCAATCGGGCAAAGCAGCGGGCATGCACACGATTGGGGTGCTGACCGGATTTGACGATTACGACGCCTTGAATAAAGAGCAGCCGGATGCCATCATCGACAGTATCCGCAATTTGAGCGAAGTTCTGGCCATATAGCATACGCGCACAACCTGGTTTTACTGCCTGGCGTGCAGCATTGACTATTTGATCGCGGTCAGTACATCAAATTTGGCAAGTACAGGATAATCTGGGGAAAAATAACGAGAATAATAATGCCCACAATTACTGCCAACAAAAACGGCATGACACCTTTGAAAATGGATTCAAGCGGCACGCCCCCGATAGCCCCCTGAGCCACCCCGTATACAACGTACACATTGATTCCCACCGGCGGAGTGATCACCCCCATTTCGGTGACCATGACAATAATAATCCCAAACCAAATTGGATCATAGCCGAGGCTGGTAATGATCGGGAAAAAGATCGGAATGGTCAGCATGACAAATGCCAGCGCATCCATAAAACACCCGCCCAGGAAATATACACCGATAATCATTGATAGAATGACAAATGGTGGCAAATCAAATCCACCGATCCAGGTTGCAATATTAAAAGGAATTCGTGTGATCGCTAAAAATTTGCCAAAAACAACCGCACCCGCAATCAACAGCATGACCATGCAGGACGTTCTAAGGGTTTCATAAAGCGACTTCACAAATCCCTGCCAGGTCAGCTGCCTTCGAATCAAAGAAACGACTAAAACACCGAAAGCACCTACAGCAGCGGCTTCTGTTGGTGTGAAAAATCCAAAAAAGAGTCCCCCCATAACGAGGCCAAATACAGCAAGCGTATCGATCAGACCGTTAAGGGATTTCAGTTTTGCCTTCCAGGTAAAAGTTTCGCCGGGTGGACCCTGCTCAGGTGCAAACCGGCAACGGATATAAATTGAGATAATAAACAAAATCGTAACAAGGATGGCCGGCATAATTCCGGCAGCAAAGAGCTTTCCGATAGATTCCTCGGTCAGAACCCCGTATACGATAAGGACCACGCTAGGCGGCATGATCATCCCCAGTCCGCCTCCTGAAGCCACGGAGCCCGTTGAGAGCTCATCGGCATACTTATAACGCCTCATCTCGGGCAAACCAACCGTTGCCATGGTCGCCGCTGTGGCCGGGCTGGAGCCGCAGACCGCACCAAAGCCGGTGCAGGCTGAAACCGTCGCCATGGCCAGGCCGCCCCGGGTGCTCCCAAGGAATTTATAGGCCGTATCATACAATCTGCTGCTAATGCCGCTGTTAAACGCCAGCTGGCCCATGAGGATAAACAGCGGTATGGTCGTGAGCCCGTAAGATGAAAAAACTTCATAAATGTTTCTGGAAAGAAGGTTAAGGCCTCCTTTAAATGAAATCATCATACTAAAACCCAAGAAGCCGATCATGGTCATAACGTAGGCCACTCGCATCCTTGAAAAAAAGAGGAGGACCATCACGCTGATTCCGATTATACCGGCAATTGTGGGGCTCATTTGGCTTTTAGCTTTCTGATATTCGATAAGATATCTTGCAGGATAATAAAGGCAAATACGAGCAGGCAGAAGGCGGCAGCATATATGACATAATGTTCGGGAAGCTCGAGATTCATGGAGACCTCACCGGATTCTTTCATCGTGTCTGCGTAGATCCACATACGCCAGGTCACAATGGCAAATAAAGCCAGGCTTAAGATGCCCGTGCATATTTCAATTTTCGTCTGGGTTTTCTCGGAAAACAGGCGCACGAGTATTTCTACGCCAATATGACCTTCAACCTTATGGGTGTAAGGCAGGGCCATGGCCACTGCCAGCGTGGCCATAAAACCGACAATTTCCACCGAACCAAAAACGGGATGGCCGAAAAGCCGTCCGACCACATCGGCACAGGTCAGAAGCATCATCCCCACCAGGCAGGCAGCGCCAAAAATTTTCATAGATTCGAGAATACGGTCAATAAACCGCCAAAATGGTTTCATAGAGATATCTGTGTGCTAAGGCTAAATGGGGTGGACCCGTCGGCGGGGTCCACCCGGCTGTGAACTTTATTGCAGGCTATTGAGGGTCTTGATGGTGAAATCGACAATTTCTTTACCCGGAAGCCCTTTTTCATTGGTTTTGGTAACATAGTCGTCAATGATCGGGGCGACTGCTTTTTTCCAGCGTTCAGCTTCTTTACTATTTAGACCAATAATTTGACCACCCTGGTTCAGGAAAAAAACGATCCCTTCCGCATCACTGGTGTCCCAGGCCTCACCGTGTTTGGCCGCCCATTCAACATTGATTTGCGTAATAATTTTCTGGATATCGGGTGACAACGAGTTCCACTTCTGTTTGTTCATCACTACAAAAAAAGATGTGGTATAAGCGGCCGAAAAGTTTGCGGTCACATAATTGGTGACCTCTCCCAGTTTCCAACCCTTATTGGCCTCAAAGGGGTAGACGGCACCGTTGACCACACCTTTTTGCAGCATTTGATAAGTTTCGGGCATGGGTTTCGGGACCGGTGTCCCGCCCAGTGCCTTGACGACCAGCGCGCTGGTGCCATGGCCTCTGAATTTCAGCCCTTGCATATCTTCCAATTTTCGTACAGGCTTGTCCTTGGTATGAATAAGACCCGGTCCATGGGCATGCAGATACATAACCTGAGTATCCATAAGCTCTTTGGGTTGGAATTTGGTGTAGACCGCATTGACAACTTTTGTTGCAACCACACCACTGGTGTATCCCAGCGGCAGATCGACGGCTGAAATGACCGGAAATCGGCCGCGGGTGTAGGCCAGCACGGAAAAACCGACATCTGAGATGCCTTCGACGACGCCGTCATAAACCTGTCTGGCTTTGGTCAGGGTCTGGCCCGGAAAGTACTCAACGACTACCTGGCCATTGGTGCGCTTTTCAACTTCCTTACACCAGGATTCGGCCAGTTTGCTCTGGATGTGAGCAGGTGGGAAAAAATTGCTGTAAGTCAGCTTAACGCTGGCCGCTTCAGCCTTTATGGCGCCGGTTGAGCTAAAAAAGCCGAAGCATAGAACGAGAAAAATCAGCAAAATAATCTTTTTCATGGTTCCCTCCTTGTTTGTTGATGATGAATTACCAGATAAACGAACCATTCTGTGTTAATCTGGTTGCCTTCGCATCTCGGTCGTTTACTCAAACACCGATGGTCAATGAACATGGTTTGATTGTCAAGACTTTTTTCGACCCTACGGGCATCCGCAACACTTTGGAAAGATAGATGCAGTCCTTCTGTTGTGTCAGTCATAGCAAATACGTATCACTGTCTACGATCAATCAAAATGATGTGGGTATTCGTTTTGGCGGCGATCGGAAATATATCATCCAAGAAGGGAATGATAAGGTCAGCATGTGGAAGGATGGTGGGATTGTTTACGCCATGGCGATTTAGTCTGCATTTATTTTCGAATCCTTTCGCGGGTATCGTCTTGCGCTGCCAGCTCTGTCAGTCCGCCTTTCCCGAATTTTTTAAGTTTCACGCCTCCGGACAATTTGGGAAAGTCATCCATGATGCACAGCTCATCGGGCATTTTATGCGGCGCAACGTCATCTTGCACAAATTCCCGGATCTCTTTTAAGGTGGGGATTTCATTCGGGACCGGAATGACACAGGCGCAAATGGATTCTCCCAGCACCGGATTGGGCGTTGCCACCACGGCCACCTGGTCGATTTTGGGATGATCGATGATCAACGACTCCAGTTCATGGGGGTAAATTTTATAGCCGCCGCGATTGATCAGGTCTTTGGTGCGCCCGTAAATTTTAAAGTAGCCGTTTTCGTCTCGGGTTGCCAGGTCTCCCATGAACAGCCAGCCGTCCACAATCTGTTTGGCTGTTTCTTCAGGGTTTTTCCAGTAACCCTGCATGACATGCCAGCCCCGAATCGTCAGCTCACCGATGTCGCTGTCCGGCAGTGGTTTTTGCGTGACGGGTTCCACCACCCGCATCTGGGTGCCTTCGATGGGTAGGCCGACATATTGCTCGCGAATATCGAGCGGGGAAGGGTAAGGGCACATGGTTGCCAGTCCCGGTCCGACTTCAGTCGCCCCCCAGAAAGAGGTCAGATAGACGCCCATCTCTTTTTCAACGCGTGTGATCAAACCCTCCGGTGCAATCATTCCGGCGATCAGCCCGGCGCGCAGCGAGCTTAGATCGTAATTGGGCCTGCTATTGTGATTGAGCTCAAGAATATAGTGGGGCGGCGCCCCCATTTGCAATGTTACTTTTTCACGCTCGATCAACTGAAAGGCACGCTCGACTTCGAATTTATCCAATAGCACAAGGGTGGCTTGCAGCAAAATGGGTTGAACCAGAACTGACCCGCAACCATAGGAATGGCTCATGGGTAAGATACCGATAAATATATCATCGGCGGTGGCTCCGGTACCCAATGCATATTCCCGGCCGGCTCTCACAGCGGCATAATGTCTGATCATGGCGCCTTTGGGCTGCCCGGTGGTGCCGGAGGTATACAGCAACATGCACAGATCTTGTTGCGGATCGATGGCAACGGTCGGCAATGGCTTGCCTCTGCCGGTGTCAATCAGGCGGTCATAAGCGGTGACATCCGGACCCTGACCGCCGCCGGCGACCATAATGTGTTTAAGATCAGGCAATTGGGATTTGATTTTTAAAATTTCAGCAAGATAATCGTAACCGTCCCACTCGTTGAAAATAAAGAGTCCTTTAGCCTCCGAATTTTTCAGGATAAAGTCTGCTTCGTGCATACGATAAATCGCATTGATCCAGACAACCACAACCCCGATCTTTTCCAGAGCGTAAAAGGCGGTGACAAACTCTAGGGAGTTTTTCATGTAGATGGCCACCCGGTCGCCTTTTTTAAAACCGATTTCAGCCAGACCGGCTGCCAGGGCGTTAGCCGTGGCATTCAGCTCTGCAAAGGTTGTGCGCCTGTCGCCGTCTACAATCGCAACCTTATCCGGCGACTCAGTCGCAGAGTTTTCTAAAACCTGGCCCAGGGTTAGGTCTTCTAAATTGTCCATACCGGAGTTTCTTTTGTCAGTATATATAAAAGGGTTCAGATGCCCGTATTTTTTGCTCCTGGCTTCTTGCCTCTTGCTTCTGGCTGGAAGCAGAAAAGAGATAGCCAGCTGCCAGCCGCCAGCAGCCAGCAACTAAAAAACAGATATCTAAAATCTGAGACATATTCTATTATGATCATTGGAAAAAAAAAGGAGCTACAGGAGCTTACATATTCCGCCGGTATTGCCCGCCGACTTCATAAAGGGCCTGGGTGATTTGGCCCAGGCTGCAGAAGCGCACGGCTTCCATCAGTTCAGCGAAAATGTTATCGCCCGACAGTACAATCTTCTGCAGGCGTTCCAGGGCAGCTGGTGCCTCATTGGCATTGCGTTCTTTAAAGTCGGCCAGACGCTTAAGCTGCGATTGTTTTTCAGCTTCAGTGGCCCGTGCCAGTTCGACCGCCTCGCTAAGTTGTTCTCCGTCGGCGTCAGGATCGCGAAAGGTGTTGACCCCGATGATAGGCAGCTCACCGGTGTGCTTCAGGGTCTCATAGTAAATCGATTCTTCCTGTATTTTACTGCGCTGATAGCCGGTTTCCATGGCTCCCAAAACGCCCCCGCGTTCGGTGATGCGGTCAAATTCCATCAGCACCGCTTCTTCCACCAGGCGTGTCAGCTCTTCGAAGATGAAACTGCCCTGATTCATGTTTTCATTCTTCGTCAGGCCCCATTCACGATTGATAATCAGTTGAATGGCCAGCGCGCGTCTGACCGATTCTGCGCTCGGGGTGGTGATGGCCTCATCAAAGGCATTGGTGTGCAAGCTATTGCAATTGTCGTAAATGGCACACAACGCCTGCAGGGTGGTGCGGATGTCGTTAAACTGGATATCTTGGCTGTGCAAAGAGCGCCCGGAAGTTTGAATGTGATATTTAAGCATCTGCGAGCGTTCGGAACCGCCGTATTTAGCACGCATGGCAACCGCCCAGATGCGTCGGGCCACCCGGCCGATCACATTGTATTCCGGATCCAACCCATTGGAGAAGAAAAAAGAAAGATTGGGCGCGAAACTGTCAATGGGCATTCCCCTGGAAAGGTAGTATTCCACATAGGTAAACCCATTGGCCAGGGTCAGGGCCAGTTGCGTGATGGGATTGGCACCGGCTTCGGCGATGTGATAGCCGGATATCGATACGGAGTAAAAATTGCGAACGTGATTATCGATAAAATATTGCTGGATATCCCCCATCATTTTCAGCGCAAAATCGATTGAAAAAATGCAGGTATTTTGCCCCTGGTCTTCTTTTAGAATGTCGGCCTGAACCGTGCCGCGCACATTGGACAGCACGTCTGCGCGTATTTTCTGATATTGCGCATCGGAAGGTGCCTTGCCGTTTTCAGCTGCAAATTTGTCGACCTGCTGATCGATGGCGGTGTTCAGAAACATGGCCAGCATAATGGGCGCCGGACCGTTGATGGTCATCGACACTGATGTGTTGGGTGCGCACAGATTAAAACCGTCATAAAGCATTTTGACATCATCCAGGGTGCAGATGCTCACCCCCGAGGTGCCGACTTTGCCGAATATGTCCGGGCGAATGTCCGGGTCGCAGCCATACAGGGTGACTGAGTCAAAAGCCGTTGACAGACGCTTGGCCTCATAGTTGGCCGAAAGCATCTTAAAGCGCTGATTGGTGCGGGCCGGGTCGCCTTCACCGGCGAACATGCGGGTGGGATCTTCATCCACACGCTTCAAGGGAAACACCCCGGCCGTATAGGGAAATTGGCCGGAGACATTTTCTTCCCGCAGCCAGCGATAAATTTCGCCCGGGTCCTTGAACTTTGGCAGTTCAATTTTGGGTATGCGGGTATGCGATAAAGACTCGGAAAACAAAGGGACCCTGATTTCACGATCACGAACCTGGTAGACCAGATGGTCTTCGGCGTAGGTCGACTGGATGTTTTCCCAATCTTCAAGCGTTTGAATCGTTTCGGGCTTCAAGGCTGCCTCGGCTACCTTAATTTGTGCTTTAAAGGCGTCTATCAGTTGGTCGGTATCGCCTTGCAGATCGTCATTGTGCAGCGTGCCGGCGGCTTCTTTAAGGTGCCAGACCTTTCTGATGGCTTCTGCCTGCTCATCGGTTTCCTGGTGATACGATCTGATATGATCGGCGATTTCACTTAAATAGCGGGTGCGCTCGGGCGGAATAATAATGGTCTTGGATGTTGATGTTTGGCTTTGAGGTCGGGGCAGCCCGGACTTGAACTGAAAGCCGGTTTTTGCGTGAACCGAATCCATGATGGCATGATAGAGCGCGGTGACGCCATCATCGTTGAATTTGGAAGCAATGGTTCCAAAAACCGGCATGTCTTCAGGCGATTGATCGAAGGCTTTGCGGTTGCGCTGGACCTGCTTGCGGACATCGCGCACCGCATCCTCACCGCCCCGTTTTTCAAATTTGTTGACTACCACCAGATCGGCAAAATCCAGCATATCAATTTTTTCAAGTTGCGAGGCGGCACCGAATTCACTGGTCATTACATAGATGGACAGATCCACCATGTCGATAATGCTGGAGTCGCCCTGTCCGATGCCGGCCGTTTCAGCGATAATCAAGTCATAGCCGGCAGCCATTACGGCTTCGATTGCTTCTCCTAGTACGGCTGGAATTTCTGTCTGGGATTGACGGGTTGCCAGTGAACGTAAATATACACGCGGGTTGCCGATGGCATTCATGCGAATTCGATCCCCCAGCAATGCACCACCGGTTTTGCGGCGGGAGGGGTCACAGCTAATAATGGCAATATGGATATCTTTGATATCATGCAACATGCGTAAAATCAGTTCATCGGTCAATGATGATTTGCCGGCTCCGCCGGTGCCGGTTATGCCGATGACAGGTGGTTTGCGCTTGGCGATTTTTTGGGCCAATCCAGCTCTCAAAGCTGCCAGATCACCGTTTTCCTGAGCCTTGGCGTATTCGGCGGCAGTTATCAGATTGGCCACCAGCAATTTATTTTGCGGTGATAGTTCATCAAATGCAAAGCCATCTTTTTTTACGGTGGAGAAATCAAGGGCAGCAACCATATGATTGATCATCCCCTGCAGTCCCAAACGGGCGCCGTCTTCCGGGGAGTAGATCTTGGTCACGCCGTAGCTTTCAAGCTCTGCGATTTCATCCGGCACAATCACACCGCCACCGCCGCCGAAAACCTTGATATGCGAAGCGCCTTTTTCCTTGAGAAGATCGATCATGTACTTGAAAAATTCGATATGACCACCCTGGTAACTGGACACCGCGATTCCCTGAGCGTCTTCTTCAATGGCCGCATCCACGATTTCCTGAACCGATCGATTATGTCCCAGATGGATGACTTCGACACCGGTATCCTGCAGGATTCGGCGCATGATATTAATGGCCGCATCATGGCCATCGAAAAGAGAGGTGGCTGTAACGACACGTATATGGTTTGCGGGTTGGTAAACTTCGACCTCAGCTGTCATTTTGCCTCCTTGGTGCCGTTTAAAAAGCTTGGTTGCCGTTATGTGTCAAGCGTTATCCGAAAACAGAAGGCTGTTTAGAAGTATTTTTAAAACGGTTTCAAGTTTTATTTTTTGTCAGCGGCATACATTCCTAAAATAATGCCGGTCTGAAGTTTGATATAATCTTCGATGCTGTAATGATGGGCCAAATACCAGCGCCGAAAGGTCCACATATGCCCCAGGACCACTATATTATGCGCTGCCAGCTCCAGATTGTTTTCTTTTAGGTTGATCAGATCACCGGATTTGGCAATGCGGGCCAGCGCTTTGACAAAAAGGCCCGTAATGCGCAGCTCGTTTTCCAGAACCCGCTTTTGCCACTGAGAGGGCAGCGATTGGGTTTCCTGATAAATCAAAAGGATAAAATCGCTCATCTGGTGGCAGACCATGAAGTATTCATGAATGATCTTCACCAGTGCATCGCGCCCACCTTTGGCCTGGGACATCGCCGCGGTCACACCGCGTTCGACTTCGGCATGAATGGCTTCACACACCATATACAGAATATCTTCCTTGGAAGCGAAATATTCGTACAAAGATCCAATCGAGAATCCGGCGGCCCGGGCAATCTGGCGCGTGGTGGTTTTGTGGAAACCTTTTTCAATAAATAGCTGAACGGCTGCATCGGCAATCTGCCGCCGCCGCCTCTTAACCAGATCAGGGTCCTTGACCTGAGTGGGGATGTCTTTTGTTCTGGGGAGATCTTGCATTATAACCTATTGTATTTATTTGATATTCAAAAGTATGGAGCTGTCCAGTCACCATTCTGAACGAGCGCTCAATCAATAAACTAACATGTCTGTTTTTTGCTTGTCAAGTTTTTCAAAATACAGATTTTGGTTATAATATAACACATTGTTTTAATTTCAATTTTTAGTATTCTACACGAAACGCGCCCATCGCAATTTAGGAATGATCGATCTGTAGCAGAGTGCTGATAGAAACGCATAATGACCGAGCGCTCGATCAACTTGCGTTTTAGGGTATTCGAAGGTGTTGTTGCGTCGCTAAACTTCGCAAAGAGCGAAAAAGGCTGCTTGAAAACAAAAAGAAGATAATCCTGGAAGTCAGAAATAATGATGCAGGAAAGTTAAGACAGCGTGCGGTCTTCCAGAGCCGGAAACTCCTGACGGGCTGCATCGACCTGGTTCGGGTCAATTTCGGCAGTAACCAATTGTTCTTCTGCAGCACCTTCAGCCAGCACTTGACCCATCGGATCGACAATCATGCTGTGACCGGCATACATTTTACCTTGGTTGGCACCGGCGCAATTGCAGGAGATGAGAAAAGCCAGGTTTTCGTGCGCTCGGCAGCGGTTGAACAGTCTCCAAGCCTCCAGACGGACTTGCGGCCAGGCAGAAGCGACTAGAAAAAATGTCGCTCCTGCACCGATCATACGGCGATAGAGTTCGGGAAAGCGCAGGTCGTAGCAGGTGGAAAGCCCGCTTTTGCCCCAGGGGGTGTCGGCGACAACGACATCTGTGCCCGGTTTAAGAAGGGTGATTTCCTCGGACTGGTATCCAAACAGATGGATTTTGCGATAGCGGGCCGCAATTTCGCCGGCGGAATTTAATAAGATGCTGGTGTTATATAAGTGTTGGCCGTCCTTTTCGACCATGCTGCCCATGAAGATATGACAGTTGCGGTTTCGCGCCGCTGCTTTAAATGCCTTGACAAGCGGCCCGTCAATGGCTTCGCTGTCGTCTTTATAGCGATCAAAGGAGAAAAAACCGCAGGGCCAGATTTCGGGTAGCAGAATCAGGTCACTGGTGGGTGCCTGGTCGATCAGCGCGAGGGCGTGGTCCACGTTTTTCTCTTTAGGCTGATCGATCATTGCCAGCTGGATGCTTGTCACGCGCATATGGCTTTCGTTCCGTATCTGAACAAGAAAATTTTCCAGCTAATCTAAGATATCAGCGGGATGAATTATCAGCCCCGCTTGTAGCGGGATGCACTGTCTGAATGCATTAGAGAGCGTTGCGAAATAACAGAACAAAGACCTATCCGAACTCTTCTCTTAAGATGCGGTGCAGGATTTTGCCGGTGCCGGTGCGGGGCATATCATTTTCACCGATAAACATGACCTGTTTGGGGCACTTATAACCTGCCATTTTACCCTTGCAGGCCTGAATAATATCCTGTTCGCTTAAGTTGCTGTCATCGAAGCCCTCTTTTCGGATGATGACGGCGCTGACTCTTTCTCCCCATTTTTCATCGGGCAGTCCGATGACCGCACATTCGAAAACGCCCTCGATGTTGCCAACCACTTCCTCCACCTCACTGGGATAAACATTTTCCCCGCCAGTGATGATCATATTTTTTTTACGATCCACCAGATAGTAAAAGCCATCTTCATCTTGTCTGGCCATATCACCGGCTGAGAAAAAACTGTGTTTAAACGATTCAGCCGTCTGCTCGGGAAGTTTATAGTACTCGTCAAACAACATGGGACCCCGTGAATATAGCTCGCCGATTTCGCCGACCGGCACTTCATTGCCCTCGATATCCAGGATTTTTATAAAATCGGTACCGATACATTCAAATCCAATGGAGCCCAGTTTGCTCAACTGGTATTCGGGTTTTAAAATGGTAACCATGCCGGCCTCTGTCGAACCGTAGGCTTCGAAAAGTTTAACGCCCGGGAAAAATTCCATGACGGCTTGCTTCATGCTTTTACGACCGGGTGCTGAAGAACACAGCAGTTTGCGAATTGAGCTGACATCGCGTTTTTTGGCGTCCGCGGGGGCATTGAGGATTAAGTTGTAGTGGGTTGGTATCAAAGAAATAAAAGTGATTTTTTCGCTTTCGATGATCTTGAGGATTTCATCGGGCTTAAAGTTCAAGGCCGGGTGGATATAGGCCGATCCGCCGATATACAAAAACGTGAACGTGAAAAAGATGGAGTTGATATGGCACAGCGGCATGACATTCAAACAGACATCGTGTTCATCAAACCCAAAGTCAACCGCATTATGCAAATAATAGGCAATATGTGATTCGTGTGAACGGATGACGCCCTTGGGTTTGCCGGTAGTGCCGGAAGTGTAGATCAGAATCCAGGTATCGCGGGGAGCAACTTCGGTGTCAGGTTCGGTGTCGGCTGAAGCGTTGATGAATTCTTCATACGGCTGATATCCGTCCTGGGGTTTGCCGACAATAATGTAATTTTGCACATCAATGTTTTTTAGATCGGAACGGATGGGCTCAACCACAGACGCAAATTGATCGTGAACGACCATGGCCTTGGCATCTGAATTGTTCACAATGTATTCCACTTCGGCAGACACCAGGCGAAAATTGATGGGCACGATAATGATGCCGGCTTTGGCGGTTGCCAAGAACAGCTCGCAAATTTCAATGCAATTTTCAAGCAACACCGCAACTTTGTCGCCTTTTTGCAAACCCAGAGAGGTCAGGCTGTTGGCTAGTTGATTAGTGCGGCTGTTCATTTGCGGGTAAGTAAAAGCGCGATTTGCGTCCTTTAAAGCTACTGTGTCCGGAAACTTCTTGGCATTAATTCTTTGGATTTGACCGAGGTTCATCCAGTAGCCCATATTATCACCTCCATGTTTCAACAAAAAAAGTTGAGCCCGTTACCCGTTAGCCCGTTTATTCTGAAAGAGATTTTTATCCTTATCTAACCGGCTCAATCCCGCCATCGGCGGGACAAACCGGTTAACCTAAACAGTGAATTTATAACGCTCAACTCAGGGTCCTGAATTGAGCGATTGTCGAGGTTGCCGCAGCTACACGGCAGATGTCGTCCCGCTATAGTATACTATGCGGGACGGCATCTAACACAATAGATGCGCTAAGATCGGCAATCCCATAGGGTCATAAATTTTAAAATAAAAATGAGAGAATTCCTCTATTATATTTTTAATCTTTTAAAATTTATAACGCTCAACTCAGGACTGGTTTTCTTCCAGCTGTTCAATGAAAGCCTCAACATTGGTTTTGGTCTGCTCATCTGAAATCATGCGCATATCATTAAGGTCGGCGTTGATGGTTAAACTGGGCAGACCTGTTTGTTTTTCGAGGCGTTGCGGCATCCCATATCGGCAATTGGTATTATTGGGACAGGTTTTGGCATCGTGATAGATGACACCGTCCACCTTGAACAATTCAAGCATCTTTTGAAGATAGGTTTCCTTTTCATCGTCGGAACGCACGATAAAAAGCTCCGTGTAGGCTCTGGCCATGCTATTGATTGGATCGTTTTCATCCAGAGCCGAAAAGATCCAACTGTTGCAGTATGTCGACGCCAGTACATTGGCCTTTAATCCTGAGAACAGCTCCGAGTGGGCTCGCAACCGGCCCCATACCGGCATGCCGTCCCAGTAGATGCGAAAGCGCTCTTCTTCGATAGCGCCTTCCTTGTACTTTATGCGGTCTTTTAGTTCGGCCAGTAAAACTTTATAAACATCCACCGCTTCCCGAGTGCCCCGGCCGACCACCGCCGGTCCCATGAGGGTGGTGCCGTCGAAAAATGTCAGCGGAGACGGCTTGGCGGTTGCCGTCTCAAGGACACTTCGCCATAGCTCGGAGCATTCTCTGGAAAGCGCGACAACGCGCTTTAAGCGCTCAATTTCAAATGGTTGACCGGAGACCTTCACCAGCGGCTCAATGAGTTCTTCCATCTGCTTGGCGATGGAAGCCACGTGGGCTTCGGTGACCTTGCCGACATTTCGATGGGTATAGATGCCCAGCACGGGTGCATCGAACTCTTTGCCATACCAGGAAAACCAGTCCTGCACGTCACGGCATTGATTGGTGTTAAAGACCAGCACATCGGGTTTGGGAATCGCTTCAATTCCGTTGTAAACTCGGCTGAGGGGTGTGACCCCTTTAAGAAAAGCGCCGATATCGGCGGTGAGATAAGAGCAGATGTCCGGCGAATAGCCCAGTGCATTGGCTTCCGGGATCAGTTCGGTGGACATGCGCGTGGCGCCCAGCATGGCGGCATGCGTTTCCGGAAAGTATACCAGAAACCCTAAAGCTCTGAGGATTTCCGCCGGGCCGACACTGGTGCACCAGGCAATTTTGGGGTTGCCATTTTTGGCAGCTGCATCCAGCTCGTGATAATAATCTGCCATAAAGCGGCTGGCTTCAGACGCCGCTTTTAATTTTTTTCGAACAGGTTTTTTTTCATCTGACATAATGTGTCCCCACATCCCTGCACTTTCCTCTATCAATAACTGTTATCGGCCAATGATTAGCCCTCGGTCTAGCTACCGGCTACTGGTGTCTGGCTACTGGCTGACTGGCAGGACCACGATCAAACACTGAAAAGCCAGAAGCAAGCGGCCAGAAGCCAGCAGCTAAGATTGCATTGCATACAACGCTGCACCAATGGCACCGGTCAGTTGTGGGTATTCGGGCACGAGAATTTTACGGCCGATCATTTCTTCGGTCATTTTGACCATATAAGCGTTGTGGGCCACCACACCGCCCGTCATGACCACTTTTTCAGTCAGGGCGTCCATTTCCAGCACGCGTTTAATCATCGAGTAGAAGACGCCTTTGACGATATCCGGCAGCTTTTTGCCCTGTCGGATATTTTCAAGCACCTCGGTTGCCGAGAACACCGTACAGAAGCTTCCTAATTTGACCATATTATCAGACCGACTGGCAAGCCCGTTCATTTCATCAAGGGATACGTCTAAACGCATGGCCATTTCTTCCAAAAAAGCACCGGTGCCGGCGGCGCACTTGCGATTCATTTTAAATCCAGTGCGTTTGCCCAATGGATCAAGTTTAATGATTTTGTTATCCTGCCCGCCGATATCAATGATAGTGGTGGCAAATGGAAAATATAAAAAACAGCCTTTGGCGTGGCAGCCAATTTCTGTTTTGGTATCCCGTGCAAATGATACGTTTTTGCGGCCGTATCCGGTTGAAACGGTATGTTTAATATCGCTTTTTTGGGTACCGGCCATTTTTAATGCCAATGCGAGGCAGGTATCGGCAGTGGCCGCAAAGTCGGTACCGGATTTTTTAACGGCATGACCAATCAGATTTTGATTGCTGTCCAGGATGGCGACTTTGGTGCGCGATGCCCCCACGTCGACACCCGCATAAGTTGTTTTGGAGACCATAAGGCTATTTTGACTCTAATCCTTTTACGAGAGCGCTGAGGGTGTGATTATACGGCGTCTGGGTTGCCGTGCGGGCACCATATTCGACAAACTTACCGTTGATAAAATCAATTTCCGTGCGCCGACCGGCTTCGATATCCATCAACATGGACGGCTTGTGATCGCCGGCGCTGCGCATGTATGCCATGGCATGGGGATAAAAATCCCATCCCAGATCAATTTCATTGGCACGGGCGACCTGGATGCATTCTTTTACCAAGGCATCGACAATCTGGTAAACGATCGGATCGTTCATGGCGCGCGACATGGTCAGCCCGGTTACGGCGCATACCGGATTCATGCAGGCATTCATAACGCTCTTGCGCCAGACCATCGATATAATGTTATCGGTGTGCTCGGTTTCAAGGCCGCATTTGCTCAGCACGTTGGCAATGGCAATGGCTGAATCACGGGATTGAGGATCCAGTTCCTGAATGTAATGCGGCGGGTGGTGAAAAGGCATCTTGACATGCGCTGGCCCCGCCAGGCCGCAGCCGTAATTGACGACGGCGCGCATCACATCCTTCTTTTCCAAGACATTCGCCAGTTCCAGTTCCGTATCAATTCCGTTTTGCCAGCTGACAATGGCCAGGCCCTCTTTGTAAAAACCTTCAATGGCCGATGCAATCAACGGCAGCGCATTGGCTTTGACGGTGATAAAGATCACGTCCGGGTCGTAGTCAGCTATTTCATCAACGGTTGTACAGGTTCGGGTGACCTTGTGCTGGATGTTTTCGGCGCCTTCGAGAATGATTCCGGGATCCAGCGCCGGCTTCAGCAGGTCAGAGATGACATCACAAAGGGTGACCTCATAACCGCCTTTGGCCAAAAAGCAGGCAACAATGCATCCCACCGGGCCGGCGCCGACCACTGCAAACGATTGGGGACTAAAATTGGATGCGTCACTCATTACTAACCTCTCTATTTTTGAAGTGAGCTAAAGATTGAAGTGATCTAAAATGATCGAACTTCGACATCCTTTACATCTGCTGTTTAGGGCGTTCGTCTATGACTCGCACGGCTTTACCTTCGCTGCGCGCTATGGCTTTGGCATCGACCAGTTCCACATTGACATTGATTCCCATATTGCCTTTAATATGACCTGCGATCTTGCCTTCGATTTCATGCCTTCTATCTTCACCGGCTTCATAAATCTCTTTTTTACCTTCCACGCGAATACTGAGATGGTCCAAATATCCCTTTTTGCTCACGACCATTTGATATTGTGGCTCGACTTCTTCGATTTCCAGCAAGAGCGCTTCAATTTGAGATGGAAAAACGTTTACGCCGCTGATGATGAGCATGTCGTCTGATCGGCCGTAGATTTTGTCCATTCGAATAAAGGTCCGGCCTTCGTGTCCGGGCTCGCGCCATAGTCGCGTAATATCTTTGGTGCGGTAGCGAATCATCGGCATGGCACGGCGTTGCAAAGACGTAAAAATGAGCTCACCTTTTTCTCCTTCCGGTAGAGGCTCCAGAGTCTGTGGATCGACGATTTCAGCCAAAAAATGATCTTCATTGATATACAGGCCATTTTGATCGGCGGCGTCATATGCCACACCGGGACCGCAAAGCTCGGTTAAGCCGAATGCCTCCTGGGCTTTAATCCCCATGCGTTCTTCGATCTCCTGCCGCATGGCCTCGGTCCAGGGTTCGGCGCCGAAAACCCCGACCCGCAGCGGCAGCTTGCGAATGTCGACCTTCATCTCTTCGGCGCGTTCAGCAATTGTCAGCGCATAGGATGGTGTCGCAAATAAAACGGTCGATCCAAAATCCTGCATAATGGTGATCTGGCGTTCGGTCATTCCAGCTCCAGTGGGTACCACCGTGCATCCGAGGGCTGTTGCTCCTTGATGGAAGCCGAGACCACCGGTAAAAAGACCATGACCGTATGCGTTTTGGACCACATCTTCTTTGCGGATTCCGGCGGCATGGAGGTTGCGGCACATACATTCAATCCATTGATCCAAATCTTCCTGGGTGTAAGGGCCGGTGATGGGTTTGCCGGTCGTGCCTGAAGACGCATGGACTCTGACGACATTTTCTAAGGGCACGGCGCACAGGCCAAAGGGATAATTATCTCTCAAATCCGTTTTGACGGTGAAGGGAAGTTTGGACACATCTTGGAGGCTTTTGAGGTCTCCGGCTGAGACACCCGTTTCCTTTAATTTATTTTTATAGAACGGCACCTTTTCAGCTACCCATTTGACGGTTTCTTTCAGCTTTTCCAACTGAAATTGTTTAAGCTCTTCCACCGGCATGCATTCAAACTTATCGTTCCAGGGCATAATCCTCCTCCTTTTTAAATAACGAAGTTACAGAGATCATCAAGAATCCAAAGTTTTTAACGTCGATTGGCCGTTAAAAACCGAATGTAAATCGTTGCCTGTCTTATCGTCAAATTTAATCCGGGCGCATCATGGCCGCATCCTTATGCCGCCTTGGCGGCGGCTTCGAAGCCGAGCTCAAAGGCCTTGATATTGATATCGACAAAAGCCTTTTTGGTGGATGTCTGAATGGCTTCTTTGATGTTGTCGGCCGAGACCGGCATTATTCCGGTTTGTATCAATGAGCCCAGCAATACCATATTCAAAGACATAAAATTGCCGGCCTGTTTTGCCAGGGCCAGGGCATCAAAAGCCACCAGTCGAGCCGTTTTCTGGCGAATCAATTCTTGAACTTCATTTAAATCCGGATAGGTGCCTTGGCCGATGGACACGGTAAACGGCGGCAGTGGGGCCGTATTGGTGATCACGACGGTCTCGGCATTGCATTTGTTCAATGCACGCAGCGTCTCCGACGGCTCGAAGCCCAACAGCACATCCGCTTCGCCATCCGAAATGATCGTACTTTGCGCATCGCCGAAAACCACTGCAGATTCGACAACGCCACCTCTTTGAGCCATGCCGTGGATTTCACTCATACGTACCGGAATATCAGCCAGCAGCGCTGCTTCTCCGAGCACTTTGGATGCCAGCA
>JASFEV010000050.1:0-20598 GCA_050124655.1 Desulfobacterales bacterium | reverse complement strand
TTTTTTTTATAAGCCACTGGATGTCATAAAAAATATAAAGCTTTTGGTCTATGTGCCGATATAAATATCAGGCCGTCTGCGATGTCGGTTCGGTCGTTTCTGATGATGCAAGGAGGAATGGTTTAATGGGCACAAAAGCTATTGAAATTCTTACAGATGCGATAAAAGAATATTACGGCAACTATGAACTTGAGGAACTTTGCAACCAGTTCAATGTTGATGTGGACTATCTGGGCGTCAATCTCAATCATCTCAAGCTGGCCAACGACCTGGTTCACCAAAACGGGCACTGTCATCAAAAACTGCTGTCAAAATTGCTGAGTGATCTGCTGCAACGCTGCGACCATCGTATCATGAATTCTACCTGGGAAAGCAACGTTTTTGACGAGCAGATGAAACCGCAGTTGAAAAAATTGCAGGTTCTGCTGACCAGGGATAACAAGCCAGTTCAAATGGCTGAGGCCAAAAATTATTATTTTAAATCCAAAACAGAGGCCAAAAAATTCTTTAGCACGGCCAAGACGGCGGTTACGGTGGTAGATACCCAATTTGGCGGCACTGCACTTGAGTGCCTTGAAAAGGTTGAGCATCCCCTGCGATTATTGACGAGCCGTGAGCCCAAGGCCCTAGCCGATGGATTTGATGCCGTCCTGAGAAGCTTTTGTTCCAGTTGTCCCGATGTTGAAATTCGGCGGCATGTCATGCTGCATGACCGATATCTTTTTTTTAATGGACGCTGCTGGATGGCCAGTGCGGCGCTGGACACAATTGAGCATAAACCCATCTGCGTAATCGAATGCATGGATCTTAAATCGGCAATAGCCCGAGAAATCGAGCGCAAATGGCGCGAGGCGGAAAAATATATAATTTGAGAAAAACAGGTGAGCGTTGAATCTGCAGTCTTTTCATCTGCAGGGTACTTTTCTGAATGAGAGCAGGCCAACTAGTCCATTGCCGCTAACACATTGAATCCCTCACTGGTTAGCGCTTTTTCAATAACATCCGTTTTACAGACGGACAGTCGAAAATAATAAACCCGTTTGCTTTTCTGCTGAGGCGTCATACTAACGCTGATAATGTCGCCGCCGTTGTCATTGATGATTTGCATGGCTTTTTTAAAACTGGCGGGCTGGTCGCCCAAGACCACGTCGATGCGCGAGGTGGTCGATAAAATGCCCATCATGTCGATAAAGGCGCGCAACATATCGGTAGCCGTCACAATGCCCACCAGCTTCCCATCATCGACCACCGGCATCCCGCCGATTTTATGATTGTAAATCAGCATGGCTGCCAATTCAATATCATCGTCGGGACTGACGGATATCGGGTTTTTAATCATTAAATCATCCAGGGAGACATCACCGAGCATTGAGGGAATCAGTCCCTGTTTTAAATCTGCCAGCGTCAGGAAGCCTGCCAGCCGATTTCCACTGTCCACTACGGGAAGATGCCGAATGGAGTTGGCCTTCATCAACTCGATGGCCTCACTGACCGACGCATGGGGCCCAATCGTGATGGGCTTTGCAATCATCAAAGATTGGATTTTCATAGGACCTCTTTAATTCCAGTATTTGCTCCTTCTAGATGATACCAAACTGTCCGAAAGGGTCAACAGTTTTCAACTCGGTGCTCTGATCCTCAGCGAGTCGTCGATGCGTGGCATGGATGGGCTTGCTATGGCGGGGGAATCGCTATGCTGGGGAGGTTCACTTTTTTGAACGTGGTGCATAGCTGCACAGGGGCTCTTCTCTCATGAAATCGCCGGTGGCCTCATAGGCGCGAGCGCGGCAGCCGCCGCAAACGCGTTTATATTCGCAAGAGCCACACTTTCCCTTCAGTTTATCGTAATTGCGCAGCTCTAAAAATATATCCGACTGATTCCAGATGTCGGCAAATGATGATTGGCGCACATCACCACAGTTTAAATCCAGGTAGCCGCATGGTTGCACAATGCCCTGGTGGGAGATAAAGCAGAAGCCGATGCCGCCCAGACATCCGCGTGTGACGGCGTCTAGGCCGTGGGTTTGAAAGTTAACCGAGATGCCTTCTTCTTTGGCGCGCTGCCTGAGGATGCGATAATAATGGGGGGCACAGGTTGCTTTCAGCTGCAGCGGTGTGCTGGCCCGTTGATCATAAAACCAGTTCAGGGTGCGCTCATACTCGGCGGCATCGATCGCCTGATCCACAATATATTTGCCGCGCCCGGTCGGAACCAGCAGAAAAATATGATGCGCCACAGCACCCAGTTTGACGGCCAGGTCCTGTATAGCGGGAATCTGATCAAGGTTGGTTTTGGTGATGGTGGTGTTGATTTGAAATTCCAGGCCGGCATTTTTAATCAGCTGGATGCCCCGCAGCGTACTCTCGAAGGCCCCTTTAACCTGCCGGAAACGGTCATGGGTTTCGGCGCTTGAACCATCCAGGCTGACACTAATGCGTTGAATACCGGATTCGACCAGTTGCCGGGCCACTTTTTCGGTTACCAGCGTACCATTTAAGGCCATAACCATGCGCAGGCCCAGTTCGGTGCCGTAGCGGGCGATATCAAAAATGTCCGAGCGCAGTAAGGGTTCGCCGCCGGTCAGAATGATAATCGGTTTTGCGACCTCGGCAATTTGATCCAGCAAACGCAAGGCCTCATCAGTGCCCAGCTCACCTTCATGGGGGCCCATGCTGGCCGAAGCGCGGCAGTGCACACAGGCCAGATTACAATTTCGGGTCGTTTCCCAGGCAACCAGGCGCAACTGGTTTTTTTTATCCTGGGCATGCGGATGGGGGTCTTTTGGGTTCATGGTCAGTTTGTGTTTAGGGATTAAGTGCTTTGGCTGCATCCATGGCAAAATAGGTCAAAATCATGTCGGCGCCGGATCGCTTGATGGCCGTCAGTGTTTCGATCATTACTTTTGGCCCGTCGATCCAGCCCATTTTTTCAGCCGCTTTTATCATCGCAAACTCACCGCTGACATTATAGGCAGCCACCGGCAGATCAAATTCTTCTCTAACCCGGCAAATGATGTCCAGATAGGCCAGCGCCGGTTTAACCATAATGATATCCGCCCCTTCCTCGACATCCATCGACACTTCCCGGATGGCCTCGATGGCATTTGCCGGATCCATTTGATAGGTGCGTCGGTCGCCGAATTGCGGGGCCGAATCGGCCGCACTTCTAAAAGGTCCGTAGTAAGCCGAACAGTACTTAGCCGCATAAGACATAATCGGCACCTGACTGAGATCGTTTTCATCAAGGATATGGCGAATTTCAGCCACGCGACCATCCATCATATCCGAGGGGGCCACCATATCGGCGCCGGCCTTGGCGTGGGACAGTGCCGTGCGGGCTAAAAGATCCAGGCTGGCATCGTTATCAATCGCTTGACCGTCTACGACACCGCAGTGGCCGTGATCGGTATACTGGCAAAGACACACATCGGTGATCACCACCAGTTCCGGTACTTTGTCTTTCAGGGCCCGGACGGCGGTTTGCACGATGCCGTCAGCAGCGTAAGCACGCGTCCCCAGCGGATCCTTGGCATCTGGTATGCCAAAGAGCATGACTGCCGGAATACCCATACGGTTGGCTGCAGTCGCGGTTTGGATCAACTGATCAACGGATAGTTGAAAGTGGCCGGGCATGGATTCAATCGGGTTGCGGACATTGCGGCCGCCAATGGCAAACAAAGGTAAAATAAGATCATCGACCGTCAGGTGGGTTTCACGAATCATGCGGCGAAAGGCTTCGTTTTGCCGCAAACGCCTGGGTCTGTAATCTGGGAATAGCATTCACATTCCTTTCCTCTTGTTTCGATCGTTTTCCGGTTTTTCGCTTACCCGGGGATCCCATCCTATTCATAACAGCTTCTGGTTACTTGCGCCTGGCATCTGGCTGATGTTCAGAACCCTCGAACCCACAGCCAGCAGCAAGAAACCCGCAGCCAGGAGCCAGAAATTTAAAGATTTGTATAATTCAGGCTACCCGTCTTTTAGACCAATCTCCTCGTCGGTCAAATAGCAGGCCGGGTCCGGGGCCCACAAATCACCGGTGGTGGCTTCGGCACGGACTCTGAAATTACCGCCACAAATATCCAACCAGCGGCAGTCAGCGCAGCGGCCTTTAACATGCTTTTTTTTCTCTTTTAGTTTTTCCAAAAGCGGATTGGACAGATCGGCCCAAATTTCAGAAAACCGTCGCTGGCGCACGTTGCCCAGACTGCAATGGCGCCAAAATTGATCCGGGTGCACCTCACCGTCCCAGCTGACACAGCCGATACCCCGTCCGGAATTGTTGCCTTCATTCCACTGCAGCAGTTCCAATACATCTTTGGCCCGTTGGGGGTCTTCCTTGCGCAGCCTCAGATAAAGGTAAGGGCCGTCGGCATGATTATCGACGGTCAACACTTCCTTGGGTTTACCGATGTCATGCAGGCGTTTGGTTTCGTCGATGATCAAATCGACAGCGGAACGGGTTGCCTCATGGGTCAGATCCTCTTTAACCAGCTCGCTGCCACGGCCGGCATAAACCAGGTGGTAAAAGCACACTCGGGGAATATCCATTTCCTCAATCAGGTTAAATATGTGGGGGATTTCATCAACGTTAAACTTGTTGATCGTGAAGCGCAACCCCACTTTTATGCCGGCATCCTGGCAATTTTTAATACCATCCATGGCTGATTGAAAAGAACCGCTAACGCCTCTAAAGCGATCATTGATATCTTGCATGCCGTCCAGACTAATGCCGACATAAGACAAGCCGATGCGTTTGAGGGTTTGTGCCAGTTTGGCGCTGATCAACGTGCCGTTGGTTGAAATAACTGCTCGCATGCCTTTATCGACCGCATAGCCGGCCAGTTCAGGCAGGTCTTTGCGCAGCAAGGGTTCACCGCCGGAAAAGAGAATGACCGGTGCACCGTACTCGGCCAGGTCGTCGATCAATTTTTTTCCTTCGCGGGTGCTGAGTTCATCATCGTTTGCCAAAGCCTTGGCATGGGCATAGCAGTGGACGCATTTGAGATTGCAGCGTTGCGTTGCATTCCAGACCACCACCGGCCGTTTGTCTTTGGAGAATTGCAACAGATGGGAAGGTAGTTTTCCCGAATGGCGCCCGTAGCGCAGGGCATCGGAAGGCTCCACCGTCCCACAATAAAGTTTAGAAATTCCGATCATGGATTTATATCACTTTCAAACGATTGGGTTTTAGATTCATTGGGCATGGCCATGATGCCCGAAGCGTTTCACCAGATTTTCCGTACGGCTCAGTCCGATTCAAATTCGCTCTGGATCATCTGACTGATATAGGATTCGGGATCCAGCAGGGCTTGACGGGTAATAAAAAAACGGCTGCGGCCGGTTTTTTCACGGGCCAGTTTGAGGCCATGTTTAAAGTCGTCGTCAACCTTTTTATAAATGTCTTTTAGATCGATGGGTGCTTGGATGAGCTGTTCCATGATAAAATCGATGGCATCTTCTTCCAGGACAATGTTCATATCATGATTCTTGAAAAAGTACAGTTCCATTTTTTTAATTTCGTCGTAACGGCTTTTAATGTGCTTGACCACGTTTTCAATATCCATCATATTTTTGGCATACGACCGGGCCACAATATTCGCTCGTGAAGGTGTCATTGTCAGGTTGTATTTTTTTTCCAGATGCGCCTTGTTTGATGCAAGATACTGCTCGATACGCTGCCGTTCTTCGCGGGCCAGGCCTTCGAAAACATCATCAAAACGGTCATCATCAGCGTTGGTGAGCTTGTCAATGGATGATTTCGGATCTTCAATAATATCGAGGGTGGCCGGAAATTTCTGAATCTTGGTCGACGGCAGTATTTTTTCAAATTCGAGCAACGTTTTTTCAACGGCGCTCACCAAACCCCTGGCGCCGGTACCTTCAGCAAATGCCTGCTGAGCCAGCATGTGAAGCAACTGATCTTCAAACTTAATCTCGATGTCGTAAGCGGCGAAATCCAATTTTTTGCCCAGAATAATCGGATTGTTGGGATTTTTTAAAATGTCATACAAATCCTGTTCATGTAAATTCTCGAATACAGCCCGCACCGGCAGTCGCCCCACAAACTCCGTTTCAAAGCCAAAGCGAATCAAATCCTCAGACTTGACCTGTGCGAAAACATCAAACTGCTCTTGGGGGCGTTCGATCCGGGCGCCAAAACCGATTTCTTGTTGGGTGAGACGTTTTTGAATGATCGGCGCCAGCTCCGTGAAAGCGCCGCTCATGATAAAAAGAATATTGGCGGTATTGACCGATTGTTTATCGCGCTTGCCGGTTTTGCGGAAGCGCTCGATCTCCTGAATCATGGATATGGGGTCGTGAGGAACCTTGAGATCGACCTCGGTTTCTTCCATCGGTTTTAACAATGCTCTTTGTACACCGGTTCGCGATACGTCAGCCCCGATGAGATTGCGGCTGGAAGCGATCTTGTCAATTTCATCAATATAAATGATACCGCACTCGGCCAGTTCGATATCATCGTCGGCCTCCCGCACTAAATCTCGCACCAGGTCTTCGACATCACCACCGACATAGCCGGTCTCGCTGAATTTGGTCGCATCGCCTTTGACAAACGGCACGCCGATCTTAGCGGCAATCAATTTAATAATATACGTCTTACCCACGCCGGTGGGTCCGATCATTAAAACATTATTTTTGATGCTGCCGACTCTTGTGGCGTTTTGAGCAGGTTCATGTCCCTCCCGCGCGCGCCGGATGCGGTTAAAATGGGTGCAGATTTTAGTGGCCAGAATGGCCTTGGCGCTGTCTTGTTTAACGACGAATTGATCCAGGTAGGCGATCAACTCTTCGGGCTTCATATCAAAATTGATGTCTTTTTTGCGCTTGGGCGGCGGTTTTACCTGATCTGCCGCATTTTGCTCGGGTAAAACGACCGGCGTTACAATTTTGACGTTATTGCCGAATTTTTTAGATAAAAATTCGCCGATTTCTTTTTCCAATTGTTTTGGATCCGGTATCTTTTCATCGTGTGATTTCATCGTGTTAATAATAATCATGCCTATGGCCGAATGCAAGACGGCTGTGCTACGGCGAACGCATGCCGCCAGTCGTTTTGTTTTGCATGGCCAGCCCTGATGCGTGTATTTTAATTTGTTCAGAAAATATTAAAATTGAACAAAAATCATGTTGACAACCACATGCAAAGAGATGTAATAAACTAAAAATTTTATAATCAAACACATCACATCAAGCAATGAATAAAATTTATAATTAATAAATAAATTATAATATGAAATATAAAATAAATTGTATTCATTTCTACTTTATTTCCCAGCCGACCTTAGGATTAACAAGCTTATCCAAACACACTTTTGCTCTTTTTTTTAATTTGACCAAGAAAGGGGGATACTATGGCAGAAAAAGAAGTCGTTGAAACTTCTGAAGCTGAAATTGCAGTCCACTGGGGTGAAGAAAATCTTATCTATCCTTCGACTCAATTTATTGCCCAGGCCAATATGACCGATGCCGGTATTTACGAGCGGTTCAGCCTGGACAATTTTCCCAATTGCTACAAAGAGTATGCCGATTTGCTTGACTGGTATGAATACTGGGATGAAATCTTGGATACCAGCGATGCGCCCTGCTGGAAATGGTTTAAGGGCGGCAAAATAAATGCCAGTTACAATTGTGTGGATCGGCACCTGGCCAAAAACAAAAACAAGACCGCCATTCATTTCGTCCCGGAACCCGAGGAAGAAAAAGTCGAACATGTCACCTACCAGGAACTTTTCGTACGGGTGAACGAATTTGCGGCCCTTTTGCGGGATTTTGCGGGACTGAAGGCCGGAGACCGTGTGACGCTGCATATGCCCATGATTGCCGAGCTGCCCATCACCATGCTGGCCTGCGCCCGACTGGGGGTCATACATTCTGAGGTGTTTGGTGGTTTCAGCGGCCGGGCCTGTGCCGATCGAATTGTCGATTCCGGCAGTAATGTCTTGATCACAGCTGATGCCTACTACCGCGCCGGCAATCTGCTCAACCACAAGCAAAATGCCGATATTGCCGTTGAGCTGGCGGAAAAAGACGGTCAGAAAGTGGACAAGGTGCTCATCTGGCAGCGCTATCCGGGCAAAGCCTCAAGTGACACACCGATGGTGGAAGGCCGCGATTATTTTGTCAATGATCTGTTGAAGGATTACTACGGGGCGCGGGTCGATCCGGTTCCCATGCCGGCCGAAGCGCCGCTGTTTCTGATGTACACCAGCGGGACCACCGGCAAACCCAAAGGCTGTCAGCACGGCACCGGCGGTTATCTGTCCTATGTGGCCGGCACATCGAAATATGTGCAGGACATCCATCCGGAAGATGTCTACTGGTGTATGGCCGATATCGGCTGGATTACCGGTCATTCCTACATCGTTTATGGGCCTCTGGCCTTGTGTGCATCCACGGTGGTCTTTGAAGGCGTCCCCAACTATCCGGATCCCGGGCGGCCCTGGCGCATCGCCCAGAACCTGGATGTCAACATCTTCCACACCGCCCCGACCGCCATCCGGGCGCTGCGCAAAATCGGCCCGGACGAGCCCGCCAAATACAATTACCACTTCAAACATATGACCACTGTCGGTGAGCCCATCGAGCCTGAAGTCTGGAAGTGGTATTACGAGGTTGTCGGCAAGGGTGAGGCGGCCATCGTGGACACCTGGTGGCAGACGGAGACCGGTGGCTTTTTGTGCAGTACCCTTCCGGCCATCACCCCCATGAAACCGGGCAGCGCCGGTCCGGGCATGCCGGGCATTCATCCGATCATTTACGATGATGAAGGCAAGGTCATTCCGTCGGGGGCCGGCAAGGCCGGCAACATCTGCATTCAGAATCCCTGGCCCGGTGGATTCCAGACCATCTGGGGCGACCGCGACCGCTTTGTCGATACCTACTATGCACAATATTGCAAGGATCCCAAAAGCAAGGACTGGCGCGATTGGCCCTATATGACCGGTGATGCGGCCGTGGAAGCCGAAGACGGTTACTACCGCATCCTGGGCCGCATCGATGACGTCATCAACGTTTCCGGCCACCGCTTGGGAACCAAGGAAATCGAATCGGCCGCTCTGGTGGTCGAAGAAGTGGCCGAGGCAGCGGTGGTACCGGTGGCCCATGAAATTAAGGGCAAGGAGCCGGATCTGTACATTGCCCTGAAACCCGGCAAGGAAGCCTCCGACGAGCTGGCCAAGAAAATATCGGATGCCGTCTGCACGGAAATCGGCAAGATCGCCAAGCCGCGCAAGGTCTGGATCGTGACCGATATGCCCAAGACCCGTTCGGGCAAGATCATGCGCCGGGTTCTGGGTGCGATATCAAACGACAAGGATGTCGGGGATGTGACCACCCTGGCCAACCCTGACATTGTGGAAGAAATTAAAAAAATGGCTAAAGGATAGGGTTTGTTTTTGCAATCCCGGATCGTCGTTTTGCCTAACACACAAGCAAGCTTCGGCTGAATCAGAGCCTGAGAAAGCAGGCAACAAGAGGTATCCGAATGAACTGTCAAAGATATCCACCAACGGATCGGTCAAAATGACAGGCGCTCTGCGGGGATGGAAGCCACTTTGGGCGCGACACGTGCCCGCAGACATTTCGGAATGAACCATTCAATCAGATCATCTGTTTAACGCACAAAGCAAAGGAGGTGATGCCCGCCCGCAAAAGTTGATTACGAGGATGAATCGTACTTTGTCTAATAATCTGTGAAAGGAGAAGAACATGGCTACTCATATTTACTGGCTGTTCTTTTTTGTTCTCCTTTACTGGGGATACTGCATTACCATCGGAGTCCGTGGCTACCTGATTGCCAAGAAAGGAACCGACTACTTTATTGCCGGACGCCAGCTCAATATCTGGGTATTCGTTTTGGCAGCCACAGCGACCTCCTTTAGCGGTTGGACCTTTGTCGGTCACCCGGCTCTGATGTGGCGGGATGGGCTACCCTACGGGTATGCATCATTTTATGTACTGACCATCCCGTTTACGGGCGTGCTCTTTCTCAAACGCCAGTGGCTGATCGGCAAACGCTATGGGTATGTGACCCCGGGGGAGATGTATCAAGCATATTTTAACTCAGACGCCATGCGTATTTTGACAGTGATCGTGGCCCTGTTTTTCAGTATTCCCTACCTGGGAATTCAGCTGCGGGCCTCAGGGGTGCTGTTTAACATCTTAACCGACGGGCTGTTCTCGGTTAACGTGGGCATGTGGCTGCTGGCCATCGTCGTGCTGTTGTACGTGGCCCTGGGCGGTCTGCGCTCGGTGGCTTACGTGGACACGGCCCAGTGTGTTCTGCTGTGGAGCGGTATCGTCGGCATCGGCATCATTGCCGTCAATGTTGCCGGCGGCTGGGATTCGCTGACCTCCAAATACGGTGATATCGTGGCCTGGATTAACAGCGGTGGAACGGCGGTGCCCCAATGGGCGGATCCGGAGGCGGTCAAAGTCTTTCTGGCCAACAAAAAATCCATCATCAACCTGACACCGGATGGGTATTCCAACCTGGTGGCGGTGCCGGGTGTGATCCAGTTCGTGCCCTCCCAGGCCACGGCCGTGGGCGGCACCTGGACCGGTTTCATGATTTTGACTTACATGTTTGCACTGATGGGCATCCACGCCTCACCGGCTTTTTCGATGTGGGCCTTTGCCAACAAGAACCCCCGACCGTTTCCGCTGCAGCAGGTGTGGGCTTCCACCCTGGGGATCGGCTTTGCCCTGTTTATTTTCACCACCATGCAATCCATGGGCGGCTGGGTGTTGTCTTTGTACCGGCCCGAGGGTGCTGAAGCAACCATCCTGCCCCTGGCCAACCTGGTGGGCGGCAAACAGGCCAACCTGGTGCCGTATCTGATCCATCTGATGAAAGACACCGCACCATTTCTCGTGGGCCTGCTGGCCATCTGTGCGCTGGCGGCCATGCAGTCCACCGGCGCGGCCTATATGTCGACCGCTTCGGGTATGCTGACCCGCGACATCGTCAAACGCTTTATTAAAAAAGACATGTCCGAAACCGGGCAAACCTACTGGGGCCGTATCACCGTTGCGATCGTGGTGGGCTCGGCCTTGATTTTTGCCAGCCTGGTGCCCGGGGCCATCGTGATGCTGGGCGCCTTTGCGACCTCTTACGGGTTTATGATGTACCCGGCCCTGATTGCGGTCTGTTACTGGAAGTTCCTGACGCGTCAGGGAGTGGTCACGGGGCTGATCTGCGGCATGATTGCGGTCTTCTTGACCTTCAGGTTCGATCTGGGATTGCCCTGGGGCTACAACCCGCTGACGATCTACTGTGCAGGCTGGGGCATTCTGTTCAACCTGCCGGTTGCCATTCTCATCAGCCTGTTTACGCAACCCAAGGAATCCGAAGATACATTCCGCATCGAATGGCATCAGTTCGTCAGGACCCATGCCGGACTGCCCGAAGAAAAGAGGGGGCTCATCAAATGGGGTTGGATCATTGCTCTGGTCTGGTTCTTTTTTGCCATCGGCCCAGGCGCTGTGATCGGCAACACCATATTCGGCAGCCCTCTGGAACCGCAGACCTGGCCCAACGGCATGCCGTCCATCTGGATCTGGCAGATTATCTGGTGGCTGGCGGGGATCTTCATGATGTGGTTCCTGGCCTACAAGCTGCAAATGTCGACCAATATCACCACCGACTTTGAGGCCTTGAAGCACGATATTTACGAAGAAGAACCGGGAGTTGCCGAAGGGGCCTCCCGCGGACAATCCGGCGTGTGACCGGTGGACCTCAACCTTGTTTAAGTGGGTTTTAAAATGGACGGGGAGGCGCACGCCTCCTCGTCCGACCCAACATCAACAAGCCCAAGTCCAATATGGGTAGGGTATTAATTAATCGATAAGGGAATCCGTTCTCTGAAATAATGCGTCGACTCGTATTTATCTTAACAATTGCTTTGCTCCTGGTGGCCGGCTGCGGTTTGGGGGTTTCAGATTATCAGGATGCGGTCCTGGACGGCGTTTCCAGCCTCAATCGCAATCGGCCCGAAAGCGCACTGGAAAGCTTCAATCGGGCCATCGATATCGATCCGACCAAGGCCGATGGTTGGCTGGGAAGGGCCAACACGCTCAACACCTTAAAGCGGTATGAAGAAGCGCTGCCGGATTACGACAAGGCCCTTGAAATCGATCCGACGCTGGCCAATGCATACGTCAACCGGGGATCCGTCTACAGCCACTTAGAGCAATACGAAAAAGCAATTGCCGACTATGAGAAAGGGCTGGAGCTGGATCCGGAAATCGATGATCCGCCCGGTTTTTTAAAACGTCTTTTCAGCAACGAGCCGAATACCGACAAAGGGATTCGCAGGCACCTGGAATTTTTAAAACAGCAGGTGCAAAATACAAAAAACAAATCCTAACGCGTGTCCCATTTGAAACGGGAGAACCCGTTTCAGGTTTCAGATGTCAGGTGTCGGACTTCCGAGAACAGGGGTCATACGACAGCAGACAGTGGACAGAAAATTGAAGATAAAGCACCAAATCTAACTTCGACTCGGCTGAAGGAACCGATACCTGATCGCACGCGTTTAACCGACACCTGACATCTGAAACTTGAAACCTAACATATATCAATTCGAGTAAAGGAGAATACTTATGGCAAACCCTTATGAAATCGCCCACAAACAATCCATCGAAGACCCGAACGGTTTCTGGGGGGCGGCAGCCGAAGACTGCCACTGGTACAAAAAGTGGGACAGGGTTCTCGATGATTCCAACAAACCGTTTTTTCGCTGGTTTAGCGGCGGGCAAATGAACACCTGCTACAATGCGCTGGATTATCATATTGATAACGGCCGGGGTGACCAGAACGCGATAATCTATGACTCTCCGGTGACCGATACCATCCAAAAATTCACCTATAACCAGCTTCGCGATGAGGTGTCCCGCTTTGCCGGCGCTCTGGCCGCCCAGGACGTGACCAAAGGGGATCGGGTCCTGATCTACATGCCGATGATTCCTGAGGCGTTGATTGCCATGCTGGCCAGCGCCCGCATCGGTGCGGTGCATTCCGTTGTCTTTGGTGGATTTGCGGCCAAAGAACTGGCAGTGCGCATCAACGATGCCAAGCCCAAGGTGATTGTGTCCGCTTCATGTGGGATTGAAGTCAAACGGATTATTGCCTACAAACCGCTGCTTGACGCGGCCATTGACATGGCCGACGCCAAACCGGACTACTGTATTATCAAACAGCGGCCCATGGAAACCGCCTCGATGATAGACGGGCGGGATCTGGATTGGGATGATGTGATGGCCAAAGCCCAGCCCCATGATTGTGTGCCGGTGGCGGCCACTGATCCGCTGTACATCCTGTATACCTCCGGAACCACCGGTGTGCCCAAAGGTGTGGTACGGGACAACGGCGGACACATGGTAGCATTAAAATGGAGTATGGGCGCCATCTATAATGTGGACGCCGGTGATGTCTACTGGGCGGCTTCGGATGTGGGCTGGGTTGTGGGCCATTCTTACATTGTATATGGGCCATTATTGAAAGGATGCACCACGATTGTATTCGAAGGCAAACCGGTGGGCACACCGGATGCCGGGGTTTTCTGGCGCGTGATTTCCGAACACAATGTCAAAGTCATGTTTACAGCACCGACGGCATTTCGCGCCATTAAGCGCGAAGATCCCAAAGCGGAGCTGATGAAAAAATATGATTTGTCGAATTTTAAAGCGCTTTTTCTGGCCGGTGAGCGACTGGATCCGGACACGCTCAAATGGGCTGAGAACAGCCTGAAGGTTCCGGTCATCGATCACTGGTGGCAGACGGAAACCGGCTGGGCCATCGCCGGCAATTGTCTGGGGATGCATCATTTTCCGGTCAAGGAAGGCTCGCCCACCAAGGCCGCTCCGGGATGGAATTTGCAGGTGGTCGACGAAAACACCCAGCCGGTTGCGCCAGGAGAAATCGGCGCCCTGGTGGCCAAACTGCCGTTGCCGCCGGGCACGCTTCCCACCCTGTGGAACAATGATGAGGGCTTTTTGGCGGCCTATATGGAAGAATTTCCCGGCTACTATAAAACCGCGGATGCCGGTTTTATTGATGATGAAGGCTATGTTTTTGTGATGAGTCGCACCGATGACATTATCAATGTTGCCGGACACCGGTTATCCACCGGTGCCATGGAGGAAGTTTTAGCCGATCATCCCGATGTGGCCGAATGCGCGGTATTAGGCGTCGAAGACAAACTTAAGGGGCAGGTGCCCGTTGGCTTTTTGGTGCTGAATGCCGGTGTCGAGCGTGATTCGGCCGACATTATCGCTGAAGTCATTCAGATGGTCCGCGAACGCATTGGACCGGTGGCTTCTTTTAAAACGGCCACCGTGGTCAAGCGTCTGCCAAAAACGCGCTCCGGTAAGATTTTGCGAGGCACCATTCAGAAAATCGCCGACAATACGCCGTACAAGGTGCCGGCGACCATCGATGATCCTACTATTCTGGATGAAATGGAGGAAGCACTCACCGGCATCGGTTACGCTAAAGGCAAAAATGAATAAAGTGGTATTGCTATGCCCAAAGAAATACTCATCGTAGATGATGAGCCCAGCATTGTCGTTCCCATTCAATTTTTGATGGAACAGCAGGGCTATAATGTCATTGTTGCCAAGAACGGCGAGGATGCGCTGGACATTATCTTAAAATACAAGCCGGATCTTATCCTGTTGGATATTATGCTTCCCGGAATTGATGGGTATGAAGTTTGTGAAATCGTGCGTCTAAATCCTGAATTTAGGAATGTTAAGATTATTTTTTTGACAGCCAAGGGCCGCGAGGTTGAAATTGCCAAAGGCATGGCACTTGGGGCGGACGCCTATATTATCAAACCGTTTTCGAATGCAGAAGTTGTGGCCAAGGTCAAAGAGCTACTAGAAAAAACGCATGAAAAGACGGGGACATAAATTCTGGCAGGCGATCGCGCTATCTTTTGCAGCTTGGCTAATCATATGCATTGGTTTCGCTGTCTGGTTTATAACACACCTGTCCCCTGAAGCCATCCACTTTTTAGGGGATCTCTTCAAAGATCATATTGGACCGTTTCTCATCCTGGCCGTCCTTTTGCTGCTGGTTGGCGTCCTTCTTCTAGACAGTATTTTGCGCAAATACATCCGGCCCTTGCGCAAAATTTCCGAACAAATATCGCTGGTGAATCCCACCAATCCCTCCCACCGCTTTGAGATTGCAGGGGCGGCTGAAATTCAGCAGCTCTGTGAACGCCTAAACGAAGGGGCGGCACATTACGAATCCCTGCTCAATGATATCGAAGGCCGCGTGAACATTGCTAGGGCCCAGTCTGAAGAAGAGAAAAATATTCTGGCGGCCATCATGTCTGAGTTGCCGGAAGGGGTGATTGTATGTAACCCCGACGGTCAGATTCTGTTGTACAATAACCGTGCTAAAATCCTGCTGTCGGGTGAAGGCCAAGACAGCCATGAAAAAACCAGGCGATTTATCGGTCTGGGGCGATCTGTTTTTGAAATTTTTGACGAAAACTTGATGCGGCACACCGTTGAACAGATCACTGAAAAACTAAAAAATAACGAACCGAATGTGGTTTCCTATTTCGTCTCCCCGGGGGCCGAAAATACCTTACTCCGGGTCGAGGCGGTGCCGGTCCTGGATTATCGCAAACACTATTCCGGTTTGATTCTGATTCTGACAGATATCACCCAGCAGCTCGAATCTCAAAATTATTTAAATCTCACCTTACAGTCCTTTACCCGCAATATTCGGGCTGCATTTGCCGGTATCCGCTCAGCCATTGAAACCATATTGGATTATCCGGATATGGATATTAATCGCCTCGAAACACTCAAGCAAATTATTCATAAAGAGTCGCTGAATATCGGTGATATTTTGGAGCGCGACCCAACACTGTCGTCCCAGCCCACGTTCAATCAGTGGCCGCTGACGCGAATTGCCGTGCGCGACCTGTTTGAAATGCTGCAAGCCCGCTGTCGCGATCGTTTAAAGCTCCGGCTTTTGAAAGAGAATCTGTCTGCTGAGCATACGGTCAGTATTGATCATTCTTCCTTTTTATTGGCCCTGCTGTTCGTCATTCAGCAGATCCAAACCGCCACTGGGGTGGGCGAAATCACCTGCCGTTTGACCGAATTGAGACGTTTTGTCGGCTTGGATTTACTCTGGTCGGGGCACCCGCTAAAGGCAGATGTCTTCAAGACCTGGGAGACGCAACCGTTGGCGTTTGAAAAAGAGGGTTTTTCGCTAACCCTAAGGGAGGTGATTGATCACCACAATGGTGAAATCGGCTTATATGTGTCCAGGAGCCTGAAGGACTCATTTTATGTGCGTTTTTTCCTGCCGGTTCCCTACCTGATGCGACCTGAAAAAGTCCGATCTTTGACGATCATACCGGAAAGCCGCCCTGAGTTTTTCGATTTTGATATGTTTTTGCAGGTGGAGGAAGATCCGGAGATCCAGAATCGCAATTTGTCAAAGCTGAGCTACACGGTGTTCGATCTGGAAACTACTGGCTTGAATCCCACCGAGGGCGATGAGATCATCTCCGTTGGGGCTGTTCGTATTGTCAATGGTCGTTTGTTGCAAAATGAGCGTTTCCAACAACTGGTGAATCCCCGGCGCTCGGTGCCCTGGACCTCGGTGAGGATACATGGCATTCATCCTGAGATGCTGGAGGGGATGCCGACCATCGATGAAGTGCTGCCGAAGTTTCATGATTTCGCAAAAGGCACCATTCTGGTGGCACATAATGCGGCTTTTGATATGCGCTTTTTGCAATTAAAGGAGGAGCAAACCGGCGTGCGCTTTGTCAATCCGGTGCTGGATACCCTGTTGCTGTCGGCTGTCGTGCACCCGTCGCACGAGGACCATAATCTAGAAGTGATTGCCAAGCGGATGGGGGTCCGGATTCTGGCGCGGCATACCGCCATGGGCGATGCCGTGGCAACCGGTGAAATGTTTCTCAAATTTTTACCGCTGCTGTCCCAACAGAAAATTTTCACCCTCAAGCAGGCGCTGGCGGCTTCCCAAAAAACATTTTATGCCAGGCAGAAATTCTAACGGTTGTTTGCAACTGTTTTGCCGAACTGGGTTTAGAAGCTATCTCAAACTGGGGAGATTATGTAATTGGGTTAACCGGTTTAGCCCGTTGAGCCGGTTGAGCCTGTTTGAATCGGAAAAATGTCTAATCTTATTTTACCGGCAAACGGGCGAACGGGTAACGGGCTCAACCAGGAGCCTTATTAGGTTGGCCGGTTTAGCCCGTTGAGCCTGTTTTTAGTCGGAATAATGACCGGAATTATTCAACCGGTAAACGGGCAAACGGGTAACGGGCTCAACCAGGTATCTTTAGGAGGTGAGGGCGGTTTCGCGGGAGGTGGGCAGCGAAAATGAAAATGTGGATCCCATGCCGGGCTTGCTGTTGACCCATATTCTGCCGTGGTGAAAATCAATGATGCGTTTGCTGATGGTCAGCCCGATGCCCGTACCGTATGGCCGGCCTTTGGCAGGGTCTTTGATTTGCTGGAATTTTTCAAATATTTTGCTTTGGTCCCGGGTCCGTATGCCGATGCCGTTATCCTGGACATCCACCTGTACCTTTTGGTCGGTGGCTGTCAATCGAATAATGATCTTGCCGCGATCGGCGTCGCAAAATTTGACCGCATTTGAAATCAGGTTTACCATGACCTGAACCAGGCGGTCACGGTCGCCGGAAATGAGAGGGGGGTGATCCACTAATTCAAAATCGATGGTGATGTTTTTATCTTCAATCAGCTGGTGGGTGCTGGCAGCCGCATCCTGGATAACTTCTTTGATGTCGGTTTCCACGATGACCCAGTCCATCTGGGCCGATTCAATTTTTTCGTAATCCAGCACCTGGTTGATCAGACGGGTTAAACGCTCGCTTTCCTTAATGATGATACCGGTAAAGCTCTTGTACTGTTCTTTGGCAATGTCCGGATTGGTGTGCAGAATTTCAGCCAGTGAGCGCACCGATGTCAGCGGCGTGCGCAATTCGTGGGTGACGGTCGAGATAAATTCGTCTTTGAGGCGATCCAGATCCTTGAGGCGGCGGTTGGCTTCCTGAAGTTTGGCGGTGGCTTTTTCAAGCTCCCGGCTATAGGCAATCACCTGCCGGGTTTCATCGAGAATGTTGAGAACTTCTTCGATACCCAGCGATTCTTCTTTGACAACCGAAGCGACCATCACCCGGGCGGAGGCCGAACCAATGGCGCCGGCCAGCAGTCTTTCGGCATAGCTGACCAGATTGGCATCGGCGGTCACCAGGTAATTCCAGCTGAGTTTGCGTTTATCAGCATAGTCGGCCAGGGCCTGATCCGTGCGGCGTTGACCCAAAAACCGTACCAAAAGGGATTTAAGATCCGGCAGGTTGGCCGTGCCGCGCCAGAAATGGGATTCACCGGCTTCACCGGAATATCTGAAAACATCAACAAACAAAGCGGCCTGGGTGTGCTCGATGGTGCGCGGGCGGCTGAATATCGATACCCCTATATAGGTGCTGGTATTGACGAGCAGACTCCAGAAAACCGCGTGGGATATGCTGTTGAAGCCCTGTAGGCCAAATAGTTCAAACGGCTTGAGCAGCTCGATGCCGAAAGGTCCATGGTCGACAAAGCTCTGGGAGATGATGCCGGGCGGCACCAGGGATGGCAGGAAGAGAGTGTAAACCCACACCGCGAATCCGGCCAGCAAGCCGCAGATCGCGCCACTGCGGCTGCCGCCTTTCCAAAAGATGCCGCCCAGCAGAGCCGGTGCAAACTGTGCGACCGCAACAAAGGATACCAGCCCCATGGAAACCAGGGCATAGAATTCACCAATCGTGCGAAAATAAGCATAACCGAGCAATAAGACTAAAACGATACTGCATCTGCGGATGGTCAGCAGCAATCCGCTGTAATCCTGACGCAGACCCATCTCTTCTATGGGCAACCGCAGCAGAACCGGCATGACCAGATCGTTGCATATCATGGTGCTCAGGGCAATGGTTTCGACAATAACCATGCCTGTTGCAGCCGACATGCCGCCAAGATAAACAAATAAGGCGATCAGCTCCTGATGCTCGGCCATCGGGAGGGTGAGGACAAAGGTATCGGCATCGACGCCACCTTCCGGGAATCGCAACACGCCGCTTAAGGCCACCGGCAAGACAAAAATATTGATGGCCAGAAGATAAAGCGGAAAAATCCAGATCGCTTTGTTGAGATGTTCTTCATTGACATTTTCGACAACGGCAATCTGGAATTGACGCGGTAAAAAAACAATGGCCAGCATGGAGATCAGCAAATAAATGCTCCAGTCCGTATAGCTGAATCCTTGGCTTCTGATTGTCAGGTACTTATCAAAAATGAGCGAGCTGACGCTGCCGGGTTCGCCGCTGAGGGTATTTTGGGTGTCGGCATATTCGGCGGCTTTTTGGAAAAGGTCACCCAATCCGTTATGAATCACATAGGTGACAAAAATGCCGACGGTCAGGAATGCGGCCAACTTTACAATCGATTCAAAGGCGATGGCCGCCACCAGCCCCTCGTGTCTTTCGGTGGCATCCAAATGGCGGGTGCCGAACAGGATGGCGAATATGGCCAGCAGCAAGGCGATATAAAATGCCGGGTCGCCCAATACGGGAACATCAGAAAAACTAAATGAAACCGATATCTTAGGATATTGGGTGATCAGTAAAAATCCGGTTGAAATGGCTTTTAGCTGCAGGGCGATATAGGGGATAACACCGATGACCGCAATGTTGGTCGCAAGTCCTCCCAGGGTGGTGCTTTTGCCGTAGCGGGAGGCAATGAAATCGGCGATGGAGGTAATGCGGTGAACCTTACTGATGCGGATAATTTTTTGCCAGACCGACCAACCCAGCAGCGCCATCAGCGTCGGGCCGATGTAAATGGTTAAAAAGCCCAATCCGCTGCTGACCGCCAGCCCGACGCTACCGTAAAAAGTCCAGGCCGTACAATAAACGGCCAGCGAAAGGGCGTAGATATAAGAGTTGCTGATGATGCTGCGTCCGGCATCGGCGCGTTTGTCACCGTAATGGGCGATAGCGAAAAGCAAGCCCATGTAACCAAATGAAACAAAAAGTATGAATCCGGTCTCTAACATCTGCTATGGCCCAGTTTTATGATCGGATTCTGAAGGCGCTTGCGCGCGGGTCTTGGTTGCCATTGCTGCCAGCAGAATTAAAAACACCCAGGCGGTGAAGATATAGATGATCAGCAGGGGAATACCGAATATGCTGGTTTGAAGGTTAAACAGTGACAGCAGCGGGTAATTGAAAAAAACACAACCCAGCAGAAATAAACCGATTAAACGCTTATTTTTTCTAGCTTTGGGAGTCACAGATCACCTTCTGTTTGCCCGCATAGAAAGGAAAGGACTATTTAATTCGTAGCAAGCCACTATAAATGAATTGGATTGCAGTGTCAAATGCGTCTTGAGGGGATGGTGTCGTTGCCTTCAGCAAAAACCTTATTCGAATTGGCACATGGCGCTTGTTGTGCTACGGTGGAAGCAACGAGCGCTATGATGTGCTTTCGGGTGCAACGATGTTATGCCATCCC
>JASFEV010000049.1:0-20761 GCA_050124655.1 Desulfobacterales bacterium | reverse complement strand
AGCATTGAATTACGAGAGGCCGTGCCGTACAACGTCGTACAACAGGAAAAGACACTGCGAATTGATTTTGCGGCTTCCTCGATTCCGCCCAAACCTTATGAAGATGCCGATTTGCCGGAATGGAAAAAAGTATTGGCTGAAGCACCGACCACATCTGCAAAGATGGCTGAAAAGGGAGATATGCCATCGACCGAGAAGGCGTCACCAACCGAGAAGAAATCGGCTGAAAAAAAGGCTCCCAGCGCAGAAGAGGCCCAAACCACTGAAGAGCGACTGGCTGCCTTATCGCCGGAGAAGAAATATACCGGTGAAAAAATAGCCCTGGATTTTTTTGACACCGACATCAAAAATGTTTTTCGCATCATTAGAGAAATCAGCGGTAAAAATTTTGCCATCGACAAAAATGTCACCGGCAAGGTGACACTGACCCTTGAACAACCGGCGCCGTGGGATCAGGTCCTGGACCTGGTATTAAAGATGAACCAGCTGGGAATGACCGTAGATGGGGATGTTATTCGGATCGCCACTCTCAGCACACTGGCCCAGGAAGAAAAGCTCAAACAGGCCCAGCTAAAGGCAGCCCAGCAGGCCCAGAAACAGGCCGAAGCGCTTGAACCGCTGTTTACCGAATACATTCCGGTGAGCTATTCCAGTGCCAACAGCGAAGTATTGCCGCACGTAGAAGCGATTTTGAGCGAAGGTCGTGGTAAGGCCAATGTGGATGAACGCAACAACCAGATCATCATCACCGATACGGCCGAAAGAATCAAACAGGCCAAACAAGTTGTCGAAAAAATTGACACGGTCACCCCGCAGGTGGTTATCGAGGCCCGCATTGTGGAAGCCAACACCAACTTCACAAGAGAAATCGGCTTTGATTGGGGAACGGTCACTCTCGGTCAGTTTGATGTGCCATACACGAGCAGTTGGGAATTGGGCCCCACCCAATTTACGGCCGATAATATTCCAAACTCGCTGGTGGAAACGGCAGCGTTGCAGTTTAGCCTTTTTAAAACGTCCGGGACGCCCTTTTCCATCGTGGAAGCCACCCTGGCTGCCAGTGAAGTCGAAGGCAAGACCAATATCGTATCTTCACCCAAGATTGTCACACTTGACAATAAAAAAGCCAAAATCAAACAAGGTTTTGAGGTCCCCTACACCGAGCGGGATTCCTCGGGCAGCGAAACCGTTAGATTTAAAGATGTTGACCTGCTGCTGGAGGTCACTCCGACAGTCACGCCGGACGGTCGCATCACGATGACGATCTTTGTGACCAAAAATGACGTTGTGGATCCCAGCGCTGATGAACCGGCCCTGTCGATCAATGAAGCTCAGACCGAAATTTTAATCGATGACGGCGATACGATTGTCATCGGCGGTATCCTCAAATCGTCCCTTACCTGGGCGGAAAGGGGCATTCCGGGATTGCGTCGCATGGGTGTACTGGGCTGGCTGTTTAAATTCCAAACGGAAAGCGATGTTAAAAATGAACTGCTGATCTTTTTGACACCGCGCATCGTCCAGCTGGAACAGAAACGCTTTTCATAGCCTAAATTGATCGGCAGCATCGATCTGTTATTATAGAAGCCTCCTGGAGAATTATAAGATGATGAACCGATTTGCAAAATTTGTAAGCCTGCAAAGATTTTTTATTTTGATGCTTTTGCTGGTGGTACTGACGGCCTGGATTGCCGGATGTGCTTCCAACAAAGCTGCTGATGTTAATCAAGCGGGTGCCAAGCGCATCACCGGCATCACCACCAACGTCGACGCTGATCGCGTGATGGTGATCATCGATGGAAACCAGCCGCTGACCTATACCGCAATCAAACAGGTGTTTCCCATGGGGGTGCTGTTTCACTTTCCGGAAACGTCTTTAGAGCGGGTCACCTCGGTGACCACACCGCCGCCCAATGATATCATCGGCTCGGTCAAGGCCACCGAATTGGTTGAAGGCGAATCAACCACTTCACGGATTTTCATTGCCATGAAAACCGATGCCCCCTATGATCTCAAGCCCCAGGATACAGCGCTGCAGGTTTCTTTTCCTAAAGCGGCTGCCGGCTCAGCAGCGAGCCCTGCGGCGCCGATAGCCGAAAAGGAGCTGGCAGAACAACCCGCACCTGCACCTGCACCTCCGGCGGCTAAATCGATAAAGGATCTTCCGGCGGCCCGCCGTTTAAAAACCGTTACGGCCACACCTTTAAAAAACAATGCGGTTGTCACTGTCAACGCCGATGGCGCGATCAAAGATTATAAGGCCTTTACCATTGACGGCAAACAGCCCCGGATTGTCATTGACATGTTTGGGCTCAAAAGCCCTTTTAAAGGTGAACAGCGCCTGGCGGTAAAATCCCCTTATGTCAAACAGGTTCGTCATTTCGGTCATACCGACAAGGTGCGACTGGTGCTGGACACCCCCAAATCATCTTTGGCCCAATATGCCGCCGCACCGGCGGAAAGCGGCCTGCTGGTCCATGTCGGCCAGGTGCCGGCGGCAGCAGCCCAACAAAGCGCCAAAGTCGCCAAAACCACGTCTGAAAAACCGGTGGCGGTTGCTCAAAAACCCGCACCGGTCAAAGCTGCGAAAACCCCCAGCGCGACACCGGCTGTGACCGGCCAGGCGGCCTGGGTCAATCGCATCGATTTTTCCAGCGAGGAGGCCGGCAAATCAGCGCTGATTATAGGCACCACCGTACCGGTCAAATATGATCTTCAAAAAGTGGGGCCCAAACGATTGCACCTCAAGCTTTTTAACACCAGCCTGCCGGAGTATCGCAAGCGGGCTTTGATCACCACGCGCTTTGAAAGTGCGGTGGATCGGGTCACACCGGTGCAAACAGCTGAGATGAAGGGAGATTCACTGTTTAGCATTGAATTACGAGAGGCCGTGCCGTACAACGTCGTACAACAGGAAAAGACACTGCGAATTGATTTTGCGGCTTCCTCGATTCCGCCCAAACCTTATGAAGATGCCGATTTGCCGGAATGGAAAACTGTATTGGCCGAAACCTCAGCGACAGCCGCGGCAAACAAAGCGGAAAAAAGCGACCTTGCCACAACCACGTCCGACGCTGAGAAAAAGCCGTCTCAAAAGCAAGTTCTGAAAACGAATAAAGCCCAGACGGCTGACGAACGGCTGGCCATGATATCTCCTGAAAAGAAATATACCGGTGAAAAGATTGCGTTTGATTTTTACGATATGGATATTCGCAATGTCTTTCGCATTCTGAGAGACATCAGTGGAAGGAGTTTTGCGATCGATAAAAATGTCACCGGCAAAGTCAGCCTTAAGTTTGAAAAACCGGTGCCATGGGATCAGGTGATGGAGCTATTATTGAAAATGAACAATCTGGGAATGACCATGGAAGGTGATATCATCCGCATCGCCACCCTCAGCACACTGGCCCAGGAAGAAAAGCTCAAACAGGCCCAGCTCCAGGCAGCCCAGCAGGCCCAGAAACAGGCCGAAGCGCTTGAGCCGCTGTTTACCGAATACATTCCAATTAGCTATTCCAATGCAAACAGCGAGGTGTTGCCGCATTTGCAGGCAATTTTGACCGAAGGCCGCGGTAAGGCCAATGTGGATCAGCGCAACAACCAGATCATCATCACCGATACAGCCCTCAAAATTAAACAGGCCAAGCAAATTGTCGAAAAAATTGACACGGTCACCCCTCAGGTGGTTATCGAGGCCCGCGTTGTGGAAGCCAACACCAACTTTTCGAGACAAATCGGCTTTGATTGGGGAACGGTCACCCTCGGTCAGTTTGATGTGCCATATACGAGCAGTTGGGAATTGGGCCCCACCCAGTTTACGGCCGACAATATTCCACAAACGCTGGTGGAGACGGCCTCATTGCAGTTCAGCCTTTTTAAAACCTCCGGAACGGATTTTAGCATCGTGGACGCCACTCTGGCTGCCAGCGAAGTCGAAGGTAAAACCAATATCCTTTCTTCCCCCAAGATTGTCACACTTGACAATAAAAAAGCCAAAATCAAACAGGGCTTTGAAGTTCCCTACCTGGAACGGGATTCTTCGGGTAACGCAACCGTCCGGTTTAAGGACGTCGATTTGTTACTGGAGGTCACCCCGACGGTCACCCCGGACAATCGCATCACAATGACGATCTATGTGACCAAAAATGATTTGGTGGATCCCACCGCCGATGAACCGGCTCTGTCGACCAACGAAGCTGAAACCGAAATCTTGGTCGATGACGGCGATACGATTGTCATCGGCGGTATCCTCAAGTCAACGATTAACTGGGCGGAAAGGGGCATTCCGGGATTGCGTCGCATGGGTGTGCTGGGCTGGTTGTTTAAATTCCAGGAGGAATCCGATGCCAAAAATGAACTGTTGATCTTTCTGACACCACGAATTATTCAGTTGGAACAGAAGCGCTTTTCATAGCCTAATCCCAGAAGATAGCACAACAAAAAGCGAATGCCGTCTTTGCGCTTGATAAAGACCGCATTCGCTTTTTTAAAGATATTTTTTGACTTCTGCGGCCCCCTCCTCCGCCTGGTCGGCCAGGCCGGTTTCCGGCGCCAGTTCAATGACCTTTTGATAGGAACGATAGGCTTTTTCAAACTCCAGCGACATCTGATAGGCTCTGGCGAGTTGAAAATGAAGGGGCGCTGATTCAGGAACCAGCCGTACGGCTTTTTCTAATTTTTCTACTGCTTCCGGCAACCGTCCCATGGCGATATAGGTTTCAGAAATTCCCTGCAGCGCTCTGACAAAATCAGGCTTTATCTTTAAAGCCTGCTGGTAGTTTTTTTCCGAGCGCTGCAAATCACCCTTGTAAAAATAGGCATTGCCCATACCGGTATAGGCAAAGTGCGGCGTCGCATATAGGATATCATTAATGACCTTACGATAATAGAAAATTGCCTGGTCCCAATCCTTTTTTCCGGCGTAGGCATTCGCAAGACTGTTCATCGCAGCACCGTAGGTCGGGCTCAGCTCCAGCGCCTTTTTATAGTGCACAATCGCTTCGTCATACCGTTCTTTGAGGGCGTATAATAGTCCCAGATCATATTGTAGCAAGTGATCATCGGGATATTTCTTTTCGGCCTTTTTAAATTCCTTTAAAGCCGCTGCGAAATTGCCCTGTTGCAGATAGGCCTCGCCAAGCCGCCGGGCGACTTCGGCTTCCTTTTTGGCTTTCTCATTACTGGTTGTCGCGCAGGCCGCCACCGCAACCATGAACGCAACACATCCAAACCAGATTAAAAAATTTTGTTTCATTATCATTTACCTCAACGCTTTTTTAGTTGTAGATGATCGGCGATGTCTTCCGACACCCGGCGAACAAACCGTTTAAGGGCGTTATCTGTTAACGGTTTGCCCGGTTCCGGCACCTGTTTGAGATCCGTGGGATGGATATAGACCGGGGCATTCACCAAATCCGCGTCGGACTTGATGTGATACTCCGGCGGAAACTGCTGTTCAAAATACATCTCCTGAAATCCGGCAAATTTAAGCGCATGCGCGGTCGATTTTACCACGGCGACATCTGTATCTGCCACAACACCTTGCCGCACAGCCCCTACCAGTCCGGCCAGCGATTCACCGCCGTGCGTGCAGGCAATGTGTCCGTTACGATTGGCAGTAAGTTCCCAGTCCATGATATCCTGCTCGCTGACTTCAACAAAAAAAATCCGCTGCTCACCGGCCAGCCGGTTGTATCTGTCCACCAGATGGATCACCCGGGGCATGGAGACGGGGTTGCCGATCATCGCTGCCTGGGCCACACTGGGCTTTACGGTAACCGGTTCAAATTGACGTTTAGGACCGGCGGGCTCAAGGTAATAGCGGTAAACAGGATTGGCATGTTCGGATTGCACACCGAGTATTTTGGGCAACCCGTCGATCACGCCGGCTTCATAGAATTTTAAAAATCCACTCATGATCGCGGTGATATTGCCCGCATTGCCGATGGGCACCACCACCGCTAAATGGGACACCTCATATTCAAAATCCTGGGCAATCTCATAGCAATAGGACTCCTGTCCCAGGATGCGCCATGCATTTTTCGAATTGAGTAACGCCACATGGTAATTTTCCGATAAGGCCTCTACGACTTTCATACAGTCATCAAATACACCGGGAATTTCAAAAACCGTGGCGCCGCTGCCCAGTGGTTGTGAAAGCTGTTGGGGCGTCACTTTCTTATGGGGTAACAGCACAGCGGATTTGATGTGCGGCATCAAATAAGACGCGTACAATGCAGCGGCCGCCGATGTGTCACCCGTGGAGGCACAGATGGCCAGCACATCAGACACCTTTGCGGCGCGCACCATCATGTTAATGTAACTGAAGGCGCTGGCCATACCGCGATCCTTAAAAGAGGCACTGGGGTTTTGGCCGTCATTCTTAAAATAAAACTGCAAGCCGACTTTTTCCTGTAAGCGCGAATTGGCTTTGACCACCGGGGTATGGCCTTCACCCAGATAAACGACCGCTTCCAACGGTATCACCGGCCCGATAAACTCATGATACCGGTAGATGCCCTTTAAGGCCGGAATACCGAGCAGCTTGCGATAGTCAAATATACGGCGCCAGGCAGCGCCAGAATTCCGGGCTAATTGGCTAAAATTAAGATCGTGGATCAAAAAAACCTGCCCGCATTCGGGGCAAACATACAACAACTCTTCAATCCCGAATTCCCGTTCACAGCCCAGACAGCGATAAACCAGGCGGCCTTCGTGCCGGGGAAGGATTTGAGATCGTATCTCTTTGGGCAATTCATCCAGTTTCACGGGTAATTTTTTCCATTCCGCCCATATACGATCGCAGCGCTGATGGGACAATAACGCTGCCATCGGCCTGTTGAAAATTTTCAAGAATGGCAGCCAAACATCGACCCACCGCAAGTCCGGATCCGTTAAGGGTATGCACCAGCTCGGTACCCTTTTGGCCTTTTTTCTTAAAACGGATGTTTGCGCGGCGTGCCTGAAAATTTTCAAAATTGCTGCAGGATGAGATTTCGCGGTAAACACCCTGAGCGGGCATCCAGACCTCAAGATCATAGGTTTTGGCGGCCGAAAAGCCCAGGTCACCGGTACACAGTTCGATGACCTGGTAGGGAAGTTCAAGTTTTTTTAAGATGGTTTCAGCATCGGCGCGCAGCGATTCAAGTTCATCATAGGAGGTTTGTGGTGTGGTGAATTTGACCAGCTCAACCTTGTTGAATTGATGCTGGCGGATTAATCCGCGGGTATCTTTCCCGTAAGATCCCGCCTCGGACCTGAAGCAAGGCGTATAGGCCGTATAATAAATCGGCAGCTGCGCCTCAGCTAAAATTTCGTCCTGATGTATATTCGTCACCGGCACTTCGGCCGTGGGGATCAAATAGTAATCCCAATCCACCAGTTTAAACAGATCTTCTTCAAATTTCGGCAGCTGGCCGGTATGGGTCATGCTCTGCCGGTTGACGATAAATGGCGGCAGCGTTTCCGTATACCCATGCTGTTGGGTGTGAATATCGAGCATAAAATTAATGAGTGCTCTTTCCAATCGGGCGCCGGCACCATAATAGAGCGGAAAGCGCGCCCCTGTAATTTTAGCAGCCCGCTCAAAGTCCAGAATCCCCAGCTCTGCTCCGATGTCCCAGTGCGCCTTGGGTTCAAAATCATACTCAGGCAGTTCGCCAACTACTTGAACAACGGGGTTATCGGTTTCGTCTTTACCCAGAGGCACAGAAGTGTGGGGGATGTTGGGAATTCCCAGTAACATTTTCTTGAGTGTCTCCTGGGTGTCGGCCAGAGATTTATCCAATGTTTTTATCTTTGAAGACACTTCACGCATTTGGCTGACGACAGCGTCGGCATTTTCACCGGCCTTTTTCATATCTGCAATCTGGTCAGAGACCACATTGCGTTGATGCCTTAAAGTCTCGAGTTCTTGCAATATGGCTCGGCGCTTATCATCGCATGATTTAAAATCATCCAGATCGCTCGCATAACCCCGCGCTGCTAAGGCTTTTTGGACGGTTTCTAAATTTTGCCTGACAAACTTGATTTCCAGCATTTTTTCCCTTATATTAAGGAGTTATATTATTAAAATAACTGTCAGCCACCTGCGGAATGATGAAACACTGGCGCAATTAGCATGCTAGAGCTGTATAGTCAATGATTATTGACGATTAGCACCGCTTCCCACTTGTTACCTGATCTCATTTAATCTCGTTGTAGGAGTTGCTTGATGGAAGAAATCCAAATTACCAAAAATCAGATCCGAGAAGAAATCGCCCAGAAAATTGCGGCACTATCAGCTAAAGAAATTACAGAAAAAACAAAAGCCATCGAAGACCGACTTTTTGATTTTGCCAATTTTCTGGAATCAAAAATTGCGCTTATGTATGTGAACAATGAAAACGAGGTTCAGTCAGCAAACATCCTGCTACGCGCATTTCACTATAATAAAATCGTTGTGCTACCGGCTTATAACCCAGAAAATTTTGAGATGACGCTGAAAAAGGTTGATAATCTTAAAAAAGATCTTCAGATGGGACCGCGTAATATTCTGCAACCCCATGATACCCGCTGCAAGATAGTGCCGATCGAAAAAATCGACATCGCCATCATCCCAGCAGTGGCTCTGGATGAAAAAGGAGCAAGAATCGGTTCCGGAGAAGGCTATTATGACCGTTTGATCCCTAATCTTTCCATAACCACCCGCAAGGTAGCGCTGGCTCTCGAAGCCCAAATTATCCCACAGGTTCCCATTGAATCTCATGACAAGCATGTCGACATTATCATCACTGAAAAACGCGTGATCTATAAAATCTAAACAGCCAGCCATAGGTGATCGAGCCATTTGCCGTCCTGCCACCTGGCCCTTTTATGCCGGACGGGCTTGCGGGTTTAACGCCCAGCCCAATTTTTGTAAATTGCCAGCTTCACCGACGGCAACGACGGTATCATCGGGCTTGATGACCGCATCGAAAGAGGGATTAAACAGCATGCTGCCATCGGGCTTCTTTATGGCAATAATGATTAGATTATACTTTTGCCGGATACCGGTGTCTTTCAGCTCGACATTGACCAGCTCGGATCCGGAACTGACCGGAATCTCTTCCATCTGTATATCTTTACGGCGTTGGGCAAAGGCTAAATCCAGAAACGAGGTCACGGTCGGGCGAATGATGCGATTGGCCATGCTCATCGCCCCCATCACATAAGGTGATTCCACCATGTTGGCTCCGGCGGCTCGCAATTTGATAATGGCGTTTCTTTGGCTGGCACGCGCCATAATGTGCAGCTCCGGGGCGAGTTGCCTGGCGGTCAGCACTAAAAAGACGTTGTCCGTATCGGTCGCCAGAACAGCAACCAGCCCCCTGGCACGCTTAATACCGGCTTTTAGCAGATTGTTTTCATCAGTGGCATCATCGGCAATATAAAGAATCCCATCTTCATCCATTGCCTGAACCCGTTCGTCGGATTTTTCGATAACAGCCACATCGATGTTCGCTTTTTTTAAATGACGACATAGCACCCGACCGATGCGCCCATATCCGCAAACAATATAGTGATTTTTCAAGCGGTCTATCTTTTTATCCAATCTGCGCCTCCCCAAAATTATTCTGATGCGGCCCTCAACCATAAACTGCACGACGGCTGCGGCAACATAGAGGGAAAATCCAACGCCGCAAAATACAAGAATAATTGTAAAAATGCGGCCGCCTTCGCCGACCTGATTGACTTCCCTAAAACCAACGGTGGAAATGGTGATCACTGTCATATAAATGGCATCGATAAACGGCCAGCCTTCAATCGCCATATACCCGATGGTACCTGCAACGAGAATCAGGATCGATATCAAAATACAATAAACCAGGTGTCGCGTGCCATCCATACCATATCCTAGTCATAGGGCGTCTTCATTTACTGGATCCTGTAATTATTGTAGTATTTTACCAAAGGATCAAGGCTTTTTTTAAAGAGACATAAATTGTTCGGCTAGTGAAATCCATCTCCGCTGGGAGCGGTCGGTAAAAATCATTGGATGAACCCATCGATCATCTTGACCTTGATGTATGGACTTGGTAGATAAGCAGGCATGAATAAAGAAGCGATTAAATATGAACGCCAACGGGAAGAAATGGTGAGGCACCAGCTTAAATCCCGTGGCATAAACGATCCCAATGTGTTACAGGCGCTGGGTACCGTACCCAGACATTTGTTTGTCAGTGAAGCCTTAAGGGATCAGGCTTACGGGGATTATCCGTTGCCTATCGGTGAACAGCAAACCATATCTCAGCCGTACATTGTTGCCGAAATGACGCAGGCATTAGCGCTTTGCAAAGATGACCGTGTTCTGGAAATCGGTACCGGCTCAGGATATCAGGCGGCAGTTTTAGCAGAAATCGTATTCCGGGTATACACCATTGAGAGAATCCGGGCGCTATATATCCAAGCGCGTAACCTGCTCGACAAACTCCATTATCACAACATCGTGATGCGGTGCTCGGACGGCACCGCCGGATGGCAGGATGAAAGCCCTTTTGACGCCATCATTGTGACAGCCGGTGCGCCGGAGGTTCCGACAAAACTGCTTGACCAACTGGTGGAAGGTGGACGTATGATTGTGCCGGTGGGTAATCAACACTCCCAGGATTTGATCAAAATCACCAAAGATAAACACGGCATCCACAAGTCCAATCTGGGGGGATGCCGATTTGTCAAACTGATCGGAGCGCACGGTTGGAAAGAAAACAGATGACGTGGAAAGAAGCGTTCTTTGCAAGCCCGGGACCGGATTCAATTAAAGAGGCTGGCACATTGTCCTTAAAGGGCCTGTGCATGGGTTCAGCGGATGTGATTCCCGGAGTATCCGGCGGCACCATCGCGCTCATCACCGGAATTTACCAAGATCTAATCAAGGCTCTTAAATCCCTGGATATCTCAACGGTTAAAAAGCTGCTAACGTTTGACCTCAAGGGTGCACTGGCAAGCATTCACATCCGTTTTTTAATTTCGCTGTTTGCCGGAATCGGCATCGCCATCATCAGTCTTGCAAGACTAATGAATTTTTTGATCAACCATCACCCGGTACTTACCTGGAGTTTTTTCTTCGGTCTGATTGCGGCATCCATATTAGTAGTCAGTCGCAAAGTGGTCTCGTGGACACTCATCATCAGCATCAGCTTGGGGATCGGAATCGCTGTTGCGGCCTTCATCGTAAATTTAATCCCCATCGAAACGCCCGAGGCACTCTGGTTTATATTTTTGTGCGGCATCATTGCCATCTGTGCCATGATTCTGCCCGGCATTAGTGGTGCTTTCATATTGTTGATTTTAGGCAAATATGAATTTATCACAGCCACGCTAAAAAACCCTTTTGTATCGCAGAATTTCATCATTATCATCGTCTTTTGTCTGGGGTGCCTGATCGGGTTACTCAGTTTTTCCAGACTGCTCAACTATTTCCTTAACAATTTCTACAATCGGACAATGGCATTTCTCACCGGTTTAATGATTGGCGCCATGCCCAAAATTTGGCCGTGGAAGCAAATCCTTGCAACCCAAATCATTCGTGGGAAACCGCATATTACCTGGGGTTCCAATATTATACCCGAAACGATGAATACAGAGGTCTGGATGGCAATCGGCCTTGCAATCATTGGGTTTGTGGCGGTGATGATGATCGAGCGGTTAGCCAGATCTACGCAAAGTGACACCTAAAGGTTGAGCGGTTTGTCCGTTGAGCCCGTTTGCCCGCAGAAATAGACCATTTCTTCTCAACCGGCTCAACCGGCAAATCCCGTTTCACGAGGACCTTCGGCGGGCAACGGGCCAACCCTATTTCATTTGAGCTTTTCGTCGAGGAATTTGACAAATGCTTGGTGCAACGGTGAGGGGCTACGGTGTCTGTGCCAGGTGAGATAAAAGTTCCGTTCAAGATGCAGACCGTCTACTTTTAAAGCACTGAGTTTACCTGCCCGAAGATCCTCGGCAACCGCCAGCGTTGAAAGAATGGACACACCGACGCCGTTTTTGATTCCCTGACAGATTGCCTCGGTGCTGCCAAGTTCAGCAATAACCTTTAATTCTTCGACCGCGTAACCTTGGTCGTGCAGGCTTTGATGCAGTGATTTCAAGGTTCCGGAACCCGGTTCCCTTAAAATAAAAGGCTCTGAAACGAGCTGTTTCATAGACACATGATTTTGGTTCGCCCAGCGATGATGCGCCGGAACGATAAGACGCATTTCATCTGAAATTAATTGCTTTTGCGCAATTTTTTGGGTTTCAGCACGGGCGCCGACAAGCCCCAGTTCCAAGCTTCCGTCTAAAATGCCCTCGATGATATGGGCCGTATCTCCGATAATTAAGGAAATGATAACCTCCGGATATTGGCCTTTAAAGCCTGCAATCATTTGGGGCATCAAATAGGTCCCGGGTATCGTGCTGCCGCCAATGACCAGGCGCCCCCGAATTTTCCCATTGTACTCCGCCAGCGCAGTCTCAGTTTCATCGCGCAAAGCCAGGAACTTTTTAGCATAGCCGTACAACAACTCGCCAGCCTTGGTGGGAACTGCTTCTTTGGTCAGACGGTCGATGAGCCGGCAGTCAAAATGAGCTTCCAGATCTTTGATATGGTTACTGATCGTGGGTTGAGAGAGGTGTACAGCATTTCCAGCCTTGGAAAAGCTTTTGAGCTCGATGACCTTGCAGAAAATATTAAGCTGCCATAAATCCATCACTTCGCCATCGGCCGAATTGCGCGATACTCACTCAATTCGGCGTTATTTGTTATTCGCTATTCGTTATTTGCCTCTGATCGATTAACAAATAACACCGCGATTGCGCTTTAACGCAATCGCGGTTTGAACTAGTTTTTACCGGTCTGCTTGGGGCTTGAACCGAGGTTAAATTTTTGCACCAGTTTCTCCTGCACCAGCGGCGGTACCATCCCTTCAATATCGCCGCCGAATTGAATGGCTTCTTTAATAATCGAAGAGCTCGTAAATATCCAGCGCAAACCCGTCATCAGAAACACCGTCTGTACTTCACGATTTAAGCGTCGGTTCATTAAGGCCATTTGGAATTCATATTCAAAATCAGACATGGCGCGCAGACCCCGCAGAATGGCATTCGCCTTTCTGTGGGCGGCATAGTTTACTAAAAGGCCGTCGAAGCTATCAATTTCTACATTTTTAAATCTCTTTAAGCAATCTTTGAGCATCTCCAACCGTTCCTCGAGACCGAAAAGATACGCTTTGTTTGGATTATACAGAATGGCGACAATAATCTTGTCAAATATTTTTAGGCCTCTTTCAACAATATCAAGATGGCCGTTGGTTACCGGATCAAAAGAACCCGGGTAGATGGCAATTTTAGGCATCTTTCATTCACCCTTTTTCTTTGAGGTTAGTCGACAATGAATAGTGCAAACGTTCGATAAATAATGATTATAAGTCCGATTAATAATCTGGATTCATAGCATATAAAATAAAAAGGAAACAAGCGTTTTTCCATATCTTCGCTGGTCGACAAGTTTGAATGCAGGCGGGTTTGTGGGTATCGGTTCAAGCAGCGAGTGTTCAATGATCAGCCGGGCGCCGTTTGCCAGGCATTGGCTCGACCCCAGATGGGCTAAGGTCGGCTCGATCATATCCTTATTGTAAGGCGGGTCTATAAAAACAAAATCAAAGCCGGGTCTATGCGAATGCAGGACATCTAAATTACCTAATATATTCCATTCAATGGTTACTGACCTGCTTTCGAGCAAACAGGTTTTTAGATTTTTGGTTAGAGCGGTTAAAGCGATTTTTTGGCTGTCGACGAAAAGAACAAATTGAGCGCCACGGCTTAACGCTTCAATCCCCATTGCGCCGGTGCCGGCATACAGGTCAAGAACGCGCGTTCCCCGCACGACATCGCCAAGGATATTGAAAATGGACTCCCGCACTCGATCGGCAGTCGGTCGCGTTTCTATCCCGGGCATCGTCGCCAGTTTTCGCCCCTTCAACTCCCCACCAATTACTCTGATTGTCATAACTTAATGGTCCATGAGATGAAAAGTTTCCAATTATCAACACGGTTTTATTTTAGGTGTCAGGTTTCGGGTGTCAGATGACAGAAGACTGAGGACTGATGAGAACTGGAAGGTAGGGCAGCCTTCCGCGGTTGCCTGTTCATGGCTGGCGCTGAGGCCAGCCCTACTTGTTTGAAATCGAAGATCGAACAAGGAATTTCGAATGATGAAGTTTTCCTTCCCTTCGACATTCATTATTCCTTGTTCGGTGTTCTGTGTTTCTCTTTTTACTGACACCTGACACCCGACACCTGAAACCTTACTAGTTGAGGCTCTTTATTTTCTTGTGCAGATAACTCCGGCCCACCTTCATGGTCTTGGCGGTTTTGGTGATATTGTTCTCATTTTGGATCAATTTAATTTTTATAAATTCCTTTTCAAACGCTTTTTTGGCTTCTTTGAAATTATCCAATTTCATAAACGGCGCTGAAGTCGCATAAGATGGGTTGGTCAAACCACCGGGACGATATGAATCCGGTATATCCGTCACATCAATAACATCTTTGTCGACCATGATGGCCAGCCTTTCAACCAGGTTCCGCAGCTCCCGGACATTTCCCGGCCAAGCATAGTTGCTCAACATACTGATCGCCGCCGGACTCATGGTTTTACGCTTGCTGCGATTCTGAAAAGCAAATTCCTCTAAAAAAGCTTCCACCAATAGCGGCAGATCCTCGATGCGCTCTCTTAAGGGCGGAACATCAATGGGGATCACATTCAAACGATAATAGAGATCTTCTCGAAAGGCTCCCTTTTCTATTTCTTTTTCCAGGTTTTTATTGGTAGTGGCAAGCACCCTCACATCAATGTCAATCAGCCGGCTTCCGCCAACGCGTTGGATTTGTTGTTCCTGTAGAACCCGTAGAATTTTGGCTTGTGAGCTTAAGCTCATATCTCCGATTTCATCCAGAAAAATGGTGCCGTTATTGGCCAGCTCAAATTTACCAATTTTTTTGGCGGTCGCACCGGGAAATGAGCCTTTTTCGTGGCCAAACATTTCGCTTTCCAGGAGTTCGTCCCTGATAGCCGCACAACTGACATCAATCAGGGCTTGCTCGGCCCGCGGGCTGAGCTGATGAATGGTGCGCGCTACCAGTTCTTTCCCGGTGCCGTTTTCTCCGTTAATCAGTATCCAGGTATCTGTTGGCGCTGCGACTTCAATATTTTTTCTTAGAGCCATTGTCCGTGCAGATTCTCCATCAATTGAATGCTTTTCCAGTGTCTTGGTGCGAAGGTATCTATTTTCTTCTTCCAGACGCTTAAAATTAAGCGCATTGTTGATGCTTAATATGATCTTGTCAATGGAAAGCGGCTTTTCAACCAGGTCAAAGGCCCCCAGCTTGGTTGCCTTAACCGCCGTTTCGATGGTTCCGTGACCCGTGATGATGATAACCTGAGTTTGGGGATTGTATTTTTTTATTTCTTTCAGGGTTTCGATTCCATCCATTCCCGGCATCCAGATATCGAGCAAAACCAGATCCGGTGAATCCGATTTAATGACTTTTAGGGCATCATGGCCGTTGACGGCTGTTGAAACCTCAAAGCCCTCATCTGAAAGCAAACCACTTAAAGACTGAAGGATTGACTGTTCATCATCGACAATTAACACTGATGCTATCATTGTGTTCCTCTTTGCAACTGTTTACATAGTTGTCGTATGGTTGGATCATACACTCCAACTACAGCTGGGTCGTTATTGCTTCTGGCTTCTTGTCTCTGGCTTCTGGCTGAATAATAGAGTTCCTGTAGGCGGGGATAAATACCGCCACTACAAGTTGAAGGATAGTCGATTTCGCAAGGCGGGCTTAGCGCCCGCCCGTATTCAGAGCCAGAAACGAGCAGCCAGCGGCCAGTAGCGAGCGTTTGATTTACACGGGCAATTCAATGACAAATTTTGCTCCGTGGGGAGTGTTATCTTGTACATTAATCATCCCATTGTGATCCGCAATTATCGTGTTGACAATCGTCAATCCCAGTCCCATGCCTGTCTTTTTGGTGGAAAAATTAGGCTGAAACAAACGGGTCTTATCTTCATCAGATATGCCCGGTCCATCGTCGGCAACCTCCATGCGAACCTTTTTTAAAATCGGATCATGAGCCACGCTGATCGTAATATTACCGCTGCCTTTTATGGCGCCGATCGCATTATCAATCAGGTTTATCATCGCCTGTTTCATCTGCTGGCGATCCAGATTCAGAATCGGAATATCACGGGTATTATTGATTTTAAAATTGATCCCCGGATGCCCTTCCCGATAAAGGGCAAAAGTTTCTTCAACGATCGGTATCAAATGACAGGGGACAGGATTGGCACTGGGAAATCGTGCAAAAGATGAAAATTCATTCACCAAATTACGAATCAGCTCCACCTGACTGATGATGGTCTCCGTACACTCTTCAAAAATGGTATCATCCACGAACTGGGCGTATTTTCGTTTGAGCCGCTGCGCGGAGAGAATAATCGGCGTCAAAGGATTTTTAACCTCGTGGGCGATGCGCCGCGCAACTTCTCTCCAGGCCGCCATGCGCTGTCCTTTTTCCAGCTCGGTCAGGTCATCAAAAACCATCAACGTTCCCATGTGTCGCCCGCCATCGTCTTTAAGTGCATTCACAGAAACCAAAAAGCTCCTCGGTCGGCCCTCAATCGTTAGCTTTAGCGGTAATTCAATTGTGTCACCCCTGGCGAAAGAAAGGTTGTCCAGAATTTCATTGGCCAGCTCCAAAAATGCGCCGTCTAATAAGTTTTTATAGCTTTTGTTCAGTATTTGCTCAGATTTGAGATTCAGCATTTTTTCAGCTGATTTATTCATAGTCGATATAATGCCCTTGGCATCCAGTGTGACAACTCCGGCGGAAACGCTTTTTAAGACGATTTCCATAAACTGCCGCTTTTCTTCGATTTCAATGTTCTGATGGCGCAACATCCGAGCGGATAGCTCCAGTTGCTCTCGGCTGATTCGAAGATCTTGGGTCATCTGATTAAAGGATTCAACCAGGCTGCCAAACTCATCATCGCTCACCGGATCTATCGAGTAGTCAAGATTACCATCTGCCACCCGCCGCGTTCCTTCGGCCAACTCTTTAATGGGAAGGCTGATAGACCGGGCCATAAAAAAGCCAAACCATACGGCACAAAATAAAACCAGCAAAGCGACAATTGAAAGGGATATATAATAGGTAATCTGAATCGGTTTTTTCAGCAGTTTTATCTGCTGATATTCCGTAAAGCCCTTGCGAATAAACTGCAAATTTTCCGCAAGATCCTCGGGGATCAGGATGGTGGCCACAACAAATCCAATGGCCTCACCAGGCTTCACGCCAAATGGAATGGTTCCGATGGTTTTGATAAACTCACCGGATGGAATGGCTTGCGAAATGGATCGAATCCCGTCCGCAGGCATTTCTTTTTTTATATTTTCAGCCGAAATAATGCCGAAATATTCGTTTTCAAGCTTGGGCGCCAGGGCAAACGTCAGACGCTCGGCATCGCGGGCATAGACCTCGACAGCATCAAGGTTAAATTCACGCTGGACAATTCGAATGTAATGCGAAAGGGCTTTACGGTTTTTATCATCCAGCAAATTCTTAGCTTTGATCTGGTAAGAAATACGTTCGAGGAAAAATTTATTGTTTTCTTCGGTCCGACTATACAGGCGTCCGCCCACCCACAATGAATTGTCTAGCGCCTGTTCGACCGGCACGTTAAACCAAAACTCAATGCTGGTGGTAATAAAATTGAGCGCAAAGAAAAATAAGACAATGGTCGGCAAAAGGGTCAGCGACACAAAAGCAATCACCAGTTTGGTTCTGATTTTGGCGCCCAAAACATTCCGTCTGCGATCATAGATCAGTTTTACCAGGTTTCGAAAAACCAGATAGATCATTAAGACCAGCAGGAGCAAATTGATGTTGATCAGGATGAACATCAACACCGTATTGGAAACGGCAATATCGGCGCCAAATTTGATGACGCGGCTTTCGACCAACGTCAACAAGGCCACAACAAACAAAATCACCAAAATCAGAATCAATTCGCGTTTGCGCCGTTTGAGCTCTTTTTCCGAAAGTGAAGATTTTCTTTTAAATCTGGGCCGTTTCATGGCATTTGTGGAGGACAATTTTTGCCTGAATAAGGACTTCCCATTTAATTTTCATGCAAAATTCAGGTATTAACAGGCTGCAATTAAAAAGTAAAATCGATGGTGTACCAATCCGTCTCAAAATCCCATAAAGACACAAAAAACAGAATGTAATGCAGATATAAAGGGAGGGTCTTCTTGCTCACTTCCGCCTTCACTCTTAGTTGGTATTGCTCGCCTTTTTCCAGCCTGTCTAATGGAACTATTTTTAAACTGTTGATTTCCGTCATCCATTTCTTTGCTTCGTCCAATGACTTGGTGACTTCGGAATTATTGTCTTTCCAGGAACGCGCAACAGTGAATTCTTTTTTAAGATTATCGTAAATGATCGTGTGGGTGACCTCCAGATCGGCAATCGCTTGGTCAAACCAAAGACCGCGCACACGATTCAATTGGGCAAAAAAGGAAAATGTAGAAGGCACGCCGCTTAATATGGCCTTTTTCATCTCCTCCCGGAAGGCCCCTTCAAGGTTTAAAAAGAGCAGCAGGTCATCCTTGGTATTGGATACAGTGATATTGGTCAAGGTCGCATCCTGTGCATAACTGGCCTGGGATACAAAAATAAGCAGTCCCAAAGCCAGAAAAAAGACGGAGTTTGTCCGTTTAAGCAACGCAGTCATATGAAAAAGCTACCAATTTACTTGATAGTTCATTTGGTTTAAATAACCATTTGGTAAACTCGTTGTCATTAAGTCGAATTTAAATCTCTTATTAATTTTCATGCAGGACTCAAGTATTAAATAGCCGAAACCTATTTAAATAGCAAGTGATTTGACCACTAACGCATTGCCTTGGTCACATCGGACAGCGGGTGCAATGGGTTGACAGAGTGGTCAACAAAAAGATTGTCGGCGACAGTTGGATTTGCTATAGCTTCCAGCAGCCTGCAGCTGGCCCTTGGGCCAAATCCGTGACATTTAACCAGGGAGATGGCTGTTGCTTGCCAAAGTCCTCAGCAGTGCCGTTCTGGGAATCGATGCCTATCCGGTCGAGGTGGAGGTGGATATCACTTCCGGCCTGCCCACTTTCACCACCGTCGGTCTTCCGGAGGCTGCGGTCAAAGAAAGCAAAGAACGGGTCAAATCCGCGGTGAACAACTCGGGCTATCGCTTTCCGGCCGACCGCATAACGGTTAATCTGGCGCCGGCGGACATCAAAAAGGAAGGCACCGGTTTTGACCTGCCCATCGCGCTGGGCATCCTGGCCGCCACCGGCATTATTCCCCAGGATCAGCTTTCCCGCTACCTCATATTGGGCGAGCTCTCTTTGGACGGGCGCATAAAGCCGGTTAAAGGCTCATTGCCCATGGCTCTGGCCGCCAAAGCGGCCGGCTATTCAGCCATAATCGTTCCTTTTGAGAACAAAGGGGAAGCTGCGGTGGTCAAGGACATCGAGGTATTAGCGGCTAAAACGCTGCCTGAGATTGTCGGATTTTTAAGGGGATTTACCCGGATCCGTTCAGAGCAGACCGATATAAATCAATTATTTGCAAATGACAGCCAAAATGTCGTCGATTATGCTGAGGTCATGGGCCAGGAGCATGCCAAACGGGCCCTGGAAATCGCCGCTGCCGGCAGCCACAATCTGATGATGATCGGCCCGCCGGGGTCCGGCAAAACCATGTTGGCCAAACGCCTGCCGACCATCCTGCCGCCCATCTCCTTTGAAGAAGCCCTGGAAACCACCAAAATATTCAGTGTTGTCGGCCTGTTGTCCAAAGGGCAGGCGCTGGTGACCACCCGGCCGTTTCGCTCACCCCACCACACCATATCCGATGCCGGCCTGATTGGCGGCGGTCATATCCCCCGGCCCGGCGAAGTCAGCCTGGCGCACAACGGGGTGCTGTTTTTGGATGAAATGCCGGAGTTTAAAAAACATGTTCTGGAAGTGTTGCGGCAGCCGATTGAGGATTTAAAAGTGACCATCTCCCGCGCCCGCACCACCCTGACCTATCCGGCCGATTTTATGCTGGTGGCCGCCATGAACCCCTGTCCCTGCGGCTATTTGTCAGATCCCAAACACGAATGCCGCTGTACCCATCAGCAGATCCACCGTTACCGCTCCAAGATTTCTGGGCCGCTGCTGGACCGCATTGACATGCACGTGGAAGTGCCGGCCGTGCCTTACAAAGACCTGATGCAGGATCATGCCGCCGAGGGCTCTGAGACCATTCGCCGACGCGTGGCTGCTGCCCGCAAAATTCAGGCCAAGCGCCTGGCACGCACCAAAATCTTTTGCAACGCCCAGATGAGCAGCCGTCACATCAAGCGCCATTGTCAGGTGGATGATACCTCCTGCCGGCTGCTTGAAACCGCTATCGACAAACTGGGCCTTTCGGCCCGGGCTTATAACCGCATCTTAAAGATTGCGCGCACCATTGCCGACCTGGAACAAGCTGCAGATATCCGTTCCACCCACATCTCGGAAGCCATTCAGTACCGCAACCTGGACCGCAGCCGGCAATACAAATAGAGAAATAGCAGGGACGTTATATATAAAAGCAGAAGAAGTAAATACCGCCACGTATAACTTAGAAAAAAATTATTATCGCGTAGATAAAAAAACAACCTCCTGA
>JASFEV010000048.1:0-20777 GCA_050124655.1 Desulfobacterales bacterium | reverse complement strand
GGCGGGTCCAGCTGGTGGCAGAGGCAATGTGCGGCACGATGACGACATTGTCCAGGTCCACCAGGCCCGCTTTCATCTCGGGCTCGTCTTCGAATACATCCAGGCCGGCTTTAAATTCGGGGTGTTTCTGGCAGTGCGCTACCAGCGCGGCCTCATCGATGACCGGTCCGCGGCTGGTATTGACAATAATGGCATCCGCTTTCATCAGTGCCAGGCGTTCGGCATTGATCAGGTGATGGGTGCTGTCGTCCAGAATGGTATGGATGCTGACACAGTCGGCTTCCTGCAGCAATTCTTCGATGGTTTCTGCGCGCTTGCAGGTTACCGGCGCCCGGCCCTGGGATTTCAAAAAGTTGCCGTACTGGGCGATATGATCCTCCAGCGCATCATTTTTATAGGGGTCGTAATAGACCAAATTCATCTTGTGGCCTTCGACCATCATAAGGGCATAGGCGGCGCCGATACGGCCGGCGCCGACAACGCCCACCGTCTTGCGCCATAAAAGATTGCCCATAAACAAAGAGGGCAGCCAGCCTTTGTAGCGGCCTGCCCTTAAAAAGCGTTCGGCTTCGCCGACGCGGCGGGCAGCCGCAAAAGTCAAAGCCACCGCCATCTGGGCTGTGGTTTCCGTCAACACACCCGGCGTGTTGCCCACCGGGATTCCATGTCGGGTGGCGGCATCCACGTCAATATTGTTAAAGCCCACGGCATAATTGCTGTAAGCAGTGCCACCGGCGGTTTTAAGGGCCGCATACAGCGCATCATCCCACGATTCGGTCAACTGGCCGATGGCCCCATCACACGTATCCCCGATGGCCGCTATAATCTCAGCGCTGCTGAGCACATCGGGTGAGATGCAGATTTCGATTTTACAATCGGCGGCAGTCAGGATGTTGAGCCAGCGATCGCCGGGCAGCTCTTTGGTCACGATCACCCGTTTGCTTCCTGAAGGATTATGGGTCCGCCATTCTTTTGCGCCCATGATGACAACCTCCTTATAGATCAAATTACACGCCTTCCTTACCACAGAAAATCTGGCAATCAAAGTGGTTTAATGCGACGGCCACTGTTTAATTATTCACCGCAGAGACGCAGAGACGCAGAGAAAGTATTTTTTTCATTTGTCGCTGATACGCCGACAAATGAAAACCACTCAGCCGCTTCGCGGCAAAAACAATTGGGCTATCGGATACTGCTCGGTAAACCAAAGGAACCTATGATTCTTGCCGAAGGCAGATTGTTTTTTGCTTTCCGTCCCCCGCCCGCCATGCGAGCAAGGCGAAGCGGGCGTGGTCTCAACGGAAAGCAAAAAGAAAAAAACATCTCTGCGATCTCTGCGTCTTTGCGGTAAAACTATAATATCATTTTCGGCTAATAACCTCTTCCACCGCAGTGATGATGTGTTTGGCGGAGAGCCCGTATTTGTCAAGCAGGTCCAGATAGGGGCCGGACTCGGCAAAGGTATCGCGCACCCCGATGCGTTTCATTGGGATGGGATTGTTTTCAACCAGGACCTCGGCCACCGCACTGCCCAATCCCCCGTAGAACATGTTGTTTTCAGCCGTAACAATGGCGCCGGTCTCGCCGGCCGCCGCCAGCACCGCTTCCACGTCCAGGGGTTTAAGGGTGTGGCAATCCAGTACCCGAACATCCAGCCCTTTGGCCGCCAGATGTTCGGCGGCAATCAGCGACTGCACCACCAGATCCCGGAGGGCAATGATGGTGGCATCTTTACCGTCACGCAGGGTGACGGCCTTGCCGATCTCAAAGGGGTAATTGAGATCAAAGATGGCCGGCACCGGATCCCGTGTGAAGCTCAGATAGACCGGGCCGTCATATTCGGCGGCCGCCCACACGGCCAGTTTGGTGGTGGCCGGGTCGGCCGGTGCGATAATGGTGGAATTGGCAATCGCGCGAATGATGGACAGGTCTTCCTGTCCCTGGTGGGTCACCCCATCGGGTCCCGGCGTGATGCCACCGTGGCTGGCGGCGATCTTGACATTCAGTTTCGGGTAGTGGATGCTGTTGCGGACCATATCCAGTGCCCGCATGCTGGCAAATACAGCGTAAGTCGTGGCATAGGGAATCAGACCGGTGGTCGCCATGCCGGCGGCCGCGGCCATCATGTTCTGTTCGGCCACACCAAAATTAAAAGAGCGCTCCGGAAACTTTTCGGCGAACTCGTTGGTTTTGATCGACTTGGACACATCCGCGTCGAGCACCACGACCTTGGGATTTTTTTCTCCCAATTCGAGTATGGCCTCGGCGTAGGAATAGCGCGTCGGCTGTTGCTCGGTCTTGGTAAATATTTCATCGGATGCCAGCAGCGCTGCGATTTCGGGACGAAGATAGTGGTAATGGTTGCTTGTCACGTTATTTACCTCCTGAGCTCTTCTAAGGCCCGGTCGGCCTCTTCCTGGCAGGGCGCCTTGCCGTGCCATTCACACACATTTTCCATATAGGAAACCCCCTTGCCCTTGACGGTGTTGGCCACAATCATGGTGGGTGCACCCTGGTGGGCTTTGGCTTTTTCCAGAGCATCCACCACCTGCGCCATATCGTGGCCGTCAATCTCGAGAACATGCCAGCCGAAGGCCTGCCACTTATCCACCACCGGATGAATGGGCATGATGTCATCCACGCTGTAGTCGTTTTGCAGGTGGTTGTAATCCAGTATGGCGGTCAGGTTGTCCAGTTTGAAGTTGGGCGCGGCCATGGATGCTTCCCAGATGGATCCTTCCTGGGACTCGCCGTCGCCGATAATCACAAACACATGGTAGTCTTTCTGCCGCAGCTTGCCACTCAGGGCCATACCCAGTCCGGCCGGCAGCCCGTGGCCTAAAGAACCGGCAGTCATATCAATGCCGGGGGTTTTGAGCATATCCGGATGGCCCTGCAGGATGCTGCCCATCTGGCGCAGGGTTTTCAAATGTGATTTATCAAAATAGCCGCGCTCTGCCAGGGCGGCATACCAGACCGGACAGGCATGGCCTTTGGAAAGAATAAAGCGATCGCGGTCCGGCCAGTCCGGATTTTCAGGATCGATGCGCATCACCCGGAAATAAAGTGCCGTGACCACATCGGCGGCCGAAAGCGATCCGCCCGGATGGCCGGCAGCCGCGGTACAGATCATATCGATGATGTCACAGCGGATGATCACCGCCATTTTTTTGAGTTCTTCTACGCTCATGGGTTTATGTGACATTTTAACTTAAGCTCCTTTGCTCTTATTTTAACGAAAAGATATGGGCCTCAATGAATTTCCATGTCTCCAGGTAATCGCCGCCGGCAATCAATCCCTCAAACTCGTCCAGGTCGATCTGTTCCAGCAGATTCCAGATTCTGTTTGTCAACCGACTGTTGGCCTCGAAGGTGCCTATGATATCCCAGCGGGTCGGCGATGTGTCGGAGGTCAGATAATCGTTGTAGCCGTCTTTTTTTAGGTAATAGAGAAACTCGACATACTCTAAAAAATGTTTGGTTCCGCAAAAATAGTCCCAATCCCACTTGCCGTCATTGTCATTGATGTGGATGTAGTAGCGGTAGGGGCTTTGCGCCAGAAGCGATACGGCTTCGGCCGGATTTTCGTTGCCGTACATGGAATGGCCGAAATCCAGGGTGACGCCCATGTCTTTGCACTGAATGTCGTTGAGCAGACACAGGGTTTTGGCCGCATTGTCAATAAAGCAGCGGCCGCGGGTTTCACTGGGCTTGTATTCGATGCACAGTGGTATGTCGGTTTTGTAACTGCCGGCTTCGCCAAAGGTTTCGATTAAATATTTCCATGTGGTGGCATAATCATACTGAAAGGAGAACTCATAGCCGTCCCCCAGCGGGCAGCAGGTCACTTTATCGGCGCCGACGGCGGCGGCAAAATCCTTGGCTTCTTTGATAAAGCGCACGGCCTTGTCCCGCACGGCCTTGTCATGGGAGGTCAGACCGCCGTTGCGAAATTCGGGCTCGGCTTTGACATTCACATTGACGGCAGCGACATTAAGACCGTGTTTGTCTAAAATCTCTCTGGTGGTTTTGGGGTCGCTGACCTCGTAAGGATAAACGATCTCCACCCCGTCATAGCCCTCGATCTGGGTCATCAGCTTAAACTTTTGATCCAGGTCCAGCGGCTTGTTGTATTCATGAAAGCGGTCTTTGGTCTGCGACAAAAAACCGGTGATAATACCCATCTTTAACATCACATCCTCCTTCATTGCATCAGCCTTCCTCGGGCGCATCGGAATCAAAGTCGGCCTCGCATGATTTGCGGCGAAATACTTTGTCCATCAATTTGTTTTTAAATTGGCGGTAGGCCGGAAACTGGCTGACCACGGTCCAGACAATAACCAGAAAAAGCACCAGCGAAACCGGCCGGGTAAAAACCGGTAGAAAACTGCCCTGGGAGACCATCAGCGCCCGTCTGAGGTTTTCGTCGGCCATGGGCCCCAGGATCACGCCGATGACCAGTGGGGCAATGGGATAGCCCATTTCGACCAGAAAATAACTGATAATGCCGACCGGCAGCATCAAGTACAGGTTCCAGATATTGATCCCCAGCGCGTAGGAGCCGATGATGCACAAAATGCCGATAATGGGCATAAACAGCTGGACCGGGATGCGCAGCACTTTGACCACCTGTTTGGCCAGCAGCATGCCCACCACCCACATGCTCAGTGAAGCCAGCAGCAGAATGGCCGCCACCTCCATAATAAAGGTGGGGTGCTCGAAGGTAATCATGGGTCCGGGGGTCACCCCGTGCAGCATCAACGCACCGAGCAGCATGGCCGCCGGCGGGCTCCCGGGAATGCCCAGATTGAGCAAAGGGATCATGGCGCCGCCCACGCAGGCATTGTTGGCCACCTCGGTGGACAAAACAGCGGTAATTTCGCCTTTGCCGAAGCGCTCGGGGTGCTTGGAGGTGTTTTTGGCCGTGCCGTAAGAAACCCAGGCAGCGATATCTTCACCGATGCCGGGCACCGACCCGATGCCGACACCGATGAGGGCCGATCGAATGATTCGGGGAATATTTCTGACAATGGTCCCGAACTCGGGCAGGATACGTTGAAATTTCTGGGTCTCACCGATCTGGAAGCGGTCCTTGAGAACCTGAATAATCTGCGGAATGCCAAAGGCGCCAATCAGGACCGGCACCACCTCGATGCCGCTGTCCAGCTCGGGAATGCCAAACGTAAAGCGCGGATAAAACTGCAACAGGTCACGGCCGACACAGGCCATAAAAAGCCCTAAAAAGCCGGCGATCCAGCCTTTGATGACCAGGTCCGGGCTGGTCAGGGTGCCGCTGATCAGAATGCCGAAAAAGGCCAGCAGAAAAAACTCAAAGGAGGTAAACTGCAGTGCAAAAAAAGATATGAGCGGTGAAATGCTGACCAGAAACAGCATGCTGATGATGGTACCGATGGCCGATGCGGTGGTGGTCAGGCCGATGGCGCGGCCGCCCTCACCCTTGCAGGCCAGCGGGTAGCCGTCCAGGGCAGTGGCCGCTGAAGCTGCCGTACCGGGGATATTGATCAAAATGGAGGCATACGAGCCACCATAGGTGCCGCCCACATAGATCGCCAGCAGGCAGAGCATGGCGGTGGGGGTGTCCATGCCGTAGGTCAGGGCCGTCAGCAGCGCCACTCCCAGGGTGGACGTCAGCCCCGGCATGGCGCCAAACATGATGCCCAACATCACAGAGCTGAGCAGAATCAATATATTCAACGGGTCCGCCGCCAGATGAAATACCATCTGAAAATAGGTCCCGATTCTTTCAAGAATCATCATCGAAAAACGCTTCCTTTAAATTAAAATTCAAAGTACCAGATCGCATCCAGCAGTGCGACCACCAGGCCCTCGGCCGGCATGGGTACCAGCAGAAAGTATTTAAAAATCGAACCCACAAGCAACGGCGCCACAAAGGCAACAATCAGGCCGGTTCGATATTTCCTGCGCAATGGCGGGCTATGGCGAATCAATCGCCAGGCATAAACACAGTAAGCCAGCAAAAAAACCAGGGCCAAAATGTCTTTTGCAAAGGGAAAGGCCTGGCTGAGCCATCCGTCTATTCGCGCTGCAAAGTAAATGATAAAAAAAACGGTTCCGGCCAGGTAGAAAAAAAAGAGCTTTTTGAGAAGCTCGGCCTCATCAAAATAGAACATCAAAATAAAGACGTTTAAGAACAGAATTGCGCTCAGGAAAAAATCGATTCGCGGAATATACAGGTAAACCAATGCCAAAAAAAGAGTGGCAATCGCATAAAAACGTAAATTGGACATGCTGTTTAAAAACTGAAACAATTCTTTGCTGAACAGCCATTGCAGGGTGTTGCCAAATGCTTTCAGACCGATGGTTTTCAATGCGGTTCTGACGAGCAGTAGACCCAGCAGCATGATCATGCCACCGACAAACAGCGGAAATAATGCCGGTGAGACGAACCAGACATTTTGCACCCCGCCCCAGCTGTCTTTCATGGGCATTTTAGACGCCTGCCAGACGATCCAGGCGCCAAACAAAAAAATGATAATGCCCGAATAGACATCTGCCTTTCGAAGCTTTTCTTTTTCCAGCATGATAGTCGACCTTCAACTATATCTATTTGATTTATGTAGCGACCCAATCAATAAAATTTCCAGACTTCGCAACAGAATTCTGTATGAGGCAGACATCTATTATGATGCCTGCCTCTCAGAGCGGTCACGGTTACGGTTTGGGAATACCCAATTTTTCCGGGTTAACTTTGGCTGCTTTCAACTCCCACAGCGTCCAGGCAAAATTGGATTGCAGGGCGTCAAAAACCTTTCTCGACTCTGCGCCGGTTTTGCCCGACAGCAGGTAGTAATTTTCCTTGGCCCAGCTTTTGACCTTATCGGTGGCCATTGCTTGCTCGAACGCTTTTACCAGCACGGCTTTACGGTCTTCGGGGACATCGGCCGGAACCGCAAATCCGATAGCCTGGGAGATCGGCAAGTATTTGGACAGGCTGGGATAGGAATCAAAAGAAGAGGGGATCGTCCCCAATCCTTCAACTTCGAATGGCTCCGGAATCAACATGGCCAGGGCTCTTAATTTGCCGCCACGCAGCAGTTGCTGTTGCTCGGCCAGAGAAGTGACCACCACAGAGACTTCACCGGCCATGGCCGCGTTCTGGCTCGGCGCCGAACCCTTGTAGGGAATGAAGTTGAAATCAGCGCCGGAGCCGTTTTCCACGGCCAGCAGATTCAGGTGATGGATGGAGCCGGCGCCACTGGCCGCCGCTTTGATGCTACCGGGATTCTTTTTGGCGGCTTCGATCAGGTCTTTCAGGGTTTTGTAGGGCGTGTCCGGGGTGACCGAAATCACATCCGGTGAGCCGCCGACGATAAAAACATCCCAAACATTGAAGTTTTTATCCCAGCCGCCCTGCACACCGGCGGTGACATTGGATTCGGACAGGCCGGTCAAGGTGTAGCCGTCATGGGGCCGCGAGAATCCATACATCATGCCGACCGAACCGGCCACACCGCCGGTTTTGTTGATCACATTGATGTTGACCCCTAAGAATTTCTGCATTTCAGCGGAAATGATGCGGTTGCAGGTATCAGTTCCGCCGCCCGCACCCCAGACGACCACGTTGGTAATGTTTTGCTTAGGGAAATCAGCGGCATAAACGCCGGTTGCCATGGCCAGGAGTAACACCAGACCAATTAACAGTACTTTTTTCATTGCCTAATCCTCCTTTATTAGATGTTTGGCGTTCTTTTGATGGACCCTTAAGGTCCAAACCATTGTTTGGCAGCCCGCTGAACGATATCAGTTAATCGATATACTTCGCTGCCGATTTCACAATAAATTTGGTTTCAGGCTAAACCAAACGTCTTTGAGACACGCGTTTTTTATCCTCCTTTCTTCATGATGCCGGTGGGCATGATTCGCCGAATCCGACGGTTGTTGATTTTTTGCTCCGTTTCTTTCGTCTTGTCCTTTTTGAAATCTTGGCGGAAACGCAAAACATTCAACCGCGCCATCCCGCTGTATTAAAATGATCCGACACAAATGCGCCGGGCTTGACCAGCTGGTCGCAGAATGACAGATCGGAGTCATCCAGGCTGAGGTCGGCTGCCGCAAGCAAATCCTTTAAATGAGCCAGAGTGCGCGGGCCGATGATCGAGGCGGTTACCCCCGGTTGATGCAGCACCCAGGCCACCGCCAGCTGGGGCAGACTGCAGCCTTTGTCGGCCGCCCGTTTGGCCAGTTGCTGCGCCACTTCAATGCCCGCCTGGGTGATGCGCTCGGCGTAAATCGCTTTAAAGGCTCCCCGGCTGCCGGGCGGAATCTCAACCGCATCCTGGTAACGGCCGGCTAAGACCCCCTGGGCCAGCGGTGACCAGCAGATGATGCCCATATCATAAGCCTTGCACATAGGCACGATTTCTTGTTCGACCCGACGATCGAGCAAGTTGTAAGGCGGCTGCTCGCAGATAAATTTGGGGTAATGGTGTTTATCGGCGATCCACCAGGCCTCAACTGCCCGCCAGGGCGGATGGGTGGAGCACCCGATATAGCGCACCTTTCCTTGCTGCACCAGCAAATCCAGGGCCGCCAGCGATTCTTCCTGGGGCACCTTAAAATCGGTGCGGTGCAGAAAATAAATGTCGATCCAGTCGGTTTTCAACTGCTTCAGACTGTTTTCACAGGCGTTTAAGATATGATGCTTTGAATTTCCGGCATCATTGGGCCCGGTACCGGTGGGTAAAAACACTTTCGATGTCACCAACACATCATTTCTTTTGCCGCTTTCGGCCAGGGCTTCGCCGATGATGCGTTCGCTTTGGCCTTCTGCATAAACATTGGCGCAGTCCAGGATATTGATGCCGGCATCCAGAGCCGCATGGATGATTTTAAAAGAGTCGGCCTTATCGGTTGGATTGCCGAAATTCATGGTGCCCAGCGCCAGTTTGGATATGTTTAGGCCGGATCGTCCCAGCCGGCGATATTCCATATCTATATCCTCCAGGACCCGGGTTTCAGGTTAAAATGATGGCCGGATAATTTTATCACTGTCAGATTCCTGCTTTTCTTTTTCGATATCCTGTCTGAGGTGTGCAATGGTCTTTCTTAAATGTCGCCGCATTATAATTTCGGCGGCCTCAGGATTCCTTTCGCTAATGGCCTTTATGACGGCCAGATGCTCTTCGATGGTTTCATTGGGTGGTCTGACCAATCCCTCGGTAGACAGGTACTGGTAACTGGCTGTAATAAAGTTATAGGTTTGCAGGATGCTCTTTAAAAATTCTTTGGCGCCGATTTCAGTGATAAAATTGTGAAACCGACGGTCCTCTTTGGCGTAGGCTCTATAATCGGTTATGTTTTCAGATTCTGCAAAGGATCTGAAAAAGTCTTTCAGAATATCGATTTGTTCATCGGTGATGTTGCTTGCCGCTCTTTTGGCGGCTAAACCCTCCAGCACTTCGCGCAATTCAAATATGCTGACCATTTCCTGTTTGGAAAATAGACGCACGAAATACCCGCGGCGGGGCTTGGACTCGACTAATTTTTCATGTTCTAAAAATTTAAGGGCGCTGACCAGGGGGGTGCGGCTGATACCGAGTTCCTGGGCGAGTTTTTCCTGGGGGATTTTTTCACCGGGCAGAATCTGGCGTTCGGTGATCATGTTCTTGACGATTTCATAGGCCTTCTGATCTAAATTTTCATGCTCTGCGCCTAGATTTTTCATGGCCTAATCCTTTCACACGTCTGGGCTAAAAATCTTATTCATACGTCGAAAAGGTTGAAATGCCAGTGGGTCAAGGGGGTGAAAACGCTGCCTCAAACACACTTTGTATTTTGCATTTTGTATGCAAAATTCAATACCGGTTTGAACCCCTATTGTCAAGAAATATTTTTAGTTTGGTATTATAAATTATTTTAAGTAGTTATCTGGTTGTCTGCGGGTGAATATCCTGATATGCATCTCACCACGAAGAACACTAAGATCACAAAGGGAAAGCACATGTTAGACCCAGTTGATGAGGATCAGTAAAACGGGCAACACGATAACGAGCAGTGCGGTGGTAAAAAGCCAGCAGGAATTGGCCAGGTCCAAATCCAGGTCATAAATCGATGGCGGTATCAAGGCGTTAAATGCCACCGGCATGGCGGCCAGAATCATCACATCCTTGAGCGGCAGGCCGTTATCGATTTGGCCGAAGCCAAACATGTACGCCAGCGAGGTTGCCAGAATGGGGACCAGGATAAATTTGAGGACCGAAACCGAAACACATTCTTTGAGATAATCGCGCACCTTTCCGAATAGGTATTGACAGGCAGTCGATTTCCAATCTACAAAATTTTTAAGCCTTATAAATCCCAACGCATTTTAATAGGAATGAATTCGATGAAACATCGCAAATCCCGCAAAATTATCGTGGCCGTTGCCCCCACCGGCAAAAAAATCAAAGTGCCGTCGGTCAATCCACTAACCCCGGTGGATGTCGCCCGCCAGGTGATCGCCTGTGAGAAGGCCGGTGCCAGCATGGTCCACATGCATGTGCGGGATCAGCAGGGAGAGCAGACCGAAGATCTAACGGATTTTAGCGCCACCCTGGACCTGATCCGAAAAGACTCGGATATTGTTATTCAGGGCTCCACCGGCGGTCTAACCGATTTGACCCTGGAGCAGCGCTGTGTGGCTTTAGATGATCCCAGAGTCGAAGTGGCATCATTAAATCTGGGCTCTATTAATTTCGGTGAAGATGTTTATGTCAACCGAATGCCGGACATTCGTTACTGGGCCAGTCGCATGGCAGACACCCGTGTGGTCCCGGAACTTGAGATTTTTGCCGCTGGCATGCTGCCCGCCTATATGAAGCTGGTAAAAGAAGGCGTGCTCAAGCCACCCTATTCAATTGGTTTTGTCCTGGGGGTGCGCTGGGCATTGCCGGCCAATTCTGAGACGCTCTTCTTTATGAAAACCCTGCTGCCCGAAAAAGATGTGCCCTGGGGGGTGATCCATGCCGGCATGCAGGATTTTTCCCTGCTGGCCACCGCCATCGGTATGGGGGCCTCGGTGGTGCGTGTGGGTTTTGAAGACAGCGCCTTTTATGCGCCGGGCCAAGCCGCCCAAACCAATGCCGAGCTGGTCGAAAGAATTGTTTCACTGATCGAACAGATGGGATACGAGGTGGCGAGCTGTGATGACGCCAGGGAGATTCTTGAGATCAGGAAATGATGAGCTGCAATAAAGCGAACTGGTGATTGGTAACGGACATGTCATTTTCTTCATTGCGATATGATTATTAAGGTGCCTGTGACCCAATATTAGGGATTCGATAAATTCTGGGGGATTCCATCCCTTTGGTGCCAATCATCCCTAATATCGGGCCACTACCATCTGCGCGCGTAAATCATCTGCATATCGCTATTCAGAAAATAACATGTTCGCTTCGCAATTTGATCGAAGTCGATCTTTAGCATGACTTTTTGAGTTCATCCGACTGCCTGTGAGAAGTTCAGCCGCGTCCGAGGACAGCCGAACTGCTCATTGAAGCCTTAGCCAGAGACCAGAAGCCAGAGGCCAGCAGCCGGGTAATTGACACCCAAAAAACCTAAAATAAGGCCATTGCGTTAAAATGAACCAGGTGAATAAAAAGAATGATTTAAAGATTGCGCTGATTCCGGGAGATGGTATTGGTAAAGAAGTGGTCCCCGAGGGGGTGCGGGTGCTAAAGGCCCTTGCCACGAAGTATGGCTTTGAAGCCAGATTCGAGACCTTTCCTTACGGCTGTGCATACTATTTGAAGCACGGGGTTATGATGCCCGCAGACGGTCTGGCGCAATTGAGCGCTTTTGATGCCATTTTGCTGGGGGCGGTGGGGGATCCCGAGGTGCCGGATCACGTATCCTTGTGGGGATTGTTGATTCCCATCCGTCGCCAATTTGAGCAATATGTCAATTTGCGGCCGGTGCGCTTGCTGCCCGGCATCCGCTCACCGCTGGCTAACCGTAAATCCGAAGATATCGATTTTTTCATTGTCAGGGAAAACAACGAAGGCGAATATTCGCAAATCGGCGGGCGGCTTTACGAGGGCACCGCGCGCGAAATCGTGATCCAGGAATCGATCTTTACCCGCCAGGGAGTGGATCGGATCCTGCGCTATGCCTTTAAGCTGGCCCAATCACGGCCCAAAAAGCACCTGACCTCGGCCACCAAATCAAACGGCATTATCCACACCATGCCGTTTTGGGACCAGCGCTTTAAGGCCATTGCCGAAGAATTTGCCGACGTCAGCATCGATCAATATCATATCGATATTTTAAGCGCCCACTTTGTTCAGCACCCGGACTGGTTTGATGTAGTCGTCGCCAGTAACCTGTTTGGCGACATCCTCTCAGATTTGGGACCGGCGGTGGCCGGCGGTATCGGCATTGCGCCCTCGGCCAACCTCAATCCGGAACGACGCCACCCCTCCATGTTTGAGCCGGTGCACGGCTCAGCGCCGGACATCGCCGGCAAAGGGATTGCGAACCCCATCGCCATACTGTGGTCGGTGGTCATGATGCTGGATTTTTTTGATCAAAACGATGCTGCCGTCGATTTGATGGCTGCCATCGAGGCGGTTACCGCAGAGGGGCAGGTCCTAACACCCGATCTTGGCGGGCAGTCCGGCACCGCTGCATTTACCGATGCCGTATTGGAAGGGTTGGCACCGCCTTAAGGGTTTTATTCAGCTTTGTTTTCTTTTAGATCTTCGAGCCGCTGGATGAACTCGTTGTAAGTGCCTTCATCGAACTGGTCGATTTCTTGGGCGTGCACCTTCCAGGTCTGCAGGCACATTTTGGCGTCATACGGGCTGTTGTGCTCGATAGAATATTCAAAGCACTCTAAAGAGTCGTTGACCGACTTTTGATACAGCTGTTGTTTGAATTCTTCGTATTTTTGGGGGTCAAATTTGCCGGCATCCAGGGCCGCCGCCCGCCAGACATTCAGCCGGACACGACCAGCATAAAAGCCTTCCTTTTCCAACGCCCGTTTTAACCGCCAGAGGGCGTTGGCCGCCTCCAGATTGAGCATCCGCTGCCGGGCTTTTTCCGCTTTGGTCTGCTCGGCCCCTACCGCCGGCACGGCACTGGGCGCCAAAATTAGGGCGCCATAAAGGCAGAGCACTAAAAGCCATAGTTTTTTATATCGCGTCAGTTGATTCATATATAAAATGTATGCGGTGTATCTATACCAGATCGACCAGGGATTTGATCAATCATAAACTATAATTTTATCTTAAAAAGAAGAATAGGTCAAAACCCATGATTGTTTGGCCGTAGTGGTGGGAAGAGTCAAAAGAGGTTGATCCAATTTCAAGTAGCAGCTATAACAACACATCAATTCATCCGGGATACCCTATCGTTGTATCCGTCTGGTTCAAAGGTTCGCGCCGTCGCCCTGCGGGCTATGGCGCGCCAAGCTGATTTCATAGGTTCAAATGTTAATGGCTGCTGGTCACTGGCTCCAGGCAGCTGGCTGTCGGTCACTGATCTTTGGCTCATAGCCAGTAGCCAGAAGCGAATAGCCAGAGGCCAAAACTTTGAACCTTGAACCTGTGATAATTGGATACGACGAAGGCGATAAAATATAGAAACAATGAAAGCAATGACGCAATATCCCACCAAGGTGGTGATAGAAGAGCAGGGGCTGCGCGATGGTCTGCAGAGCGAAAAAACCCTCGTGCCGACAGCCAAAAAATTAGAGCTTATCGATGCCCTGGCTGATGCCGGTGTGCGGCGCATTCAGGTGACTTCGTTTGTAAACCCCAGGTTGATCCCACAGATGGCTGATGCCGACGAGCTATGTGCTGCTTTGAAAGAGCAGCCCGGTGTCCGCTATAGTGCTCTGGTGCTCAATGCCAGAGGCATTGAGCGTGCGGCCGAAGCGGGTTTAAAACATGTTGCCGCTTCAATTTCCGCCAGTGATACCCACAGCCGCAAAAACACAAATGCGTCGCTGGTCGAAGCCCGCCGTCAGTTTACGAATATGATTAAAATCGGCAAAGCGCGCGGGCTGACCATCAGTGGTGGGCTGCAATGCGTATTCGGCTGTCGGTTCGAGGGGGCCATCGATTCAGAGGCGGTCTTTGATCTTGTAAAAGAGCAGCTTGACCAGGGGGTTGATGAAATCGTGCTGGCAGACACCACCGGCATGGCGAATCCGTATTCGATTCAGGAGATCTGCGCACAGGTTATCGCGCTGGCAGAAACTACGCCTGTGATTTTGCACCTGCATGATACCGAGGGCAAAGGCCTTGCCAATGTGCTGGCAGCCCTAACGTTAGGGGTAAATCATTTCGACACAACCTTTGGCGGCATGGGTGGCTGCCCTTTTATTAAAGGGGCCTCGGGCAACATCGCCACCGAAGATCTGGTTTGGATGCTTTCTCAGATGGGAATTGAGACCGGCATCGATGCCGGCAAGATTGCCTCCATCAGCCGCGCACTGGAATCCGTTTTCAATAAGCAATTTGCCGGCAAGATGCACCACCTGTTGGCCAGGGATGACATTCGGTTGCTGCGACCGTAACCTGTTGTTGCTCTTGAAAATGTCGTTTCTGACAATTATCTTAATTTATAATGGCAACTATTTTAGACATATTTCTTGAAGCAATTCGGGGAAACTCTTGAACGATTCTACACACCACAAAATTATTTTTTGGAAACAGGGGAACAAAGCCGCGGGATCTCATCTTGTCGGAGAAGAGCCGCTCTCGATTCGTCTGGAGGGGAAACCTTACTCGGTGATCATGCGTACGCCGGGCGATGAAAAGGCGCATGCGGCTGGATTTTGTCTGGGAGAAGGCATCATCGACACATTGGATGACGTCACCTCGATCGCCTTTTGTGATGGTGAAGATACCAATGTCATTGCGGTGACCTTAACCCCCGCCAGAAGGAAAAAAATTCCTGAAACACTTGATCGGCGCGGTTATATAAGTCAGACCAGTTGCGGCATTTGCGGTAAAGAGCTGGTTAAAGAACTGTATCAGATCATTGAGCCGGTCACAGATAATTCGCCCATCGATGTTCCAAAGGCTTGTGCATGCCTTGAAAACCTTACATCCCAGCAATCGCTACGCCGGGAGACAAAGGCCTCCCATGCCGCTGTGCTTTACAATTCAAATTATGAATTGTTGTCGGTGGCCGAAGATGTCGGGCGGCATAATGCCTTGGATAAGGCCGTCGGCAAAGCGCTGCTGGCAGAAACGCTCGCTAGCGCCGCGCTGGCAATTTTATCTTCCCGTATCAGCTATGAATTGGTTCAAAAAGCGGCGCGTGCCCGCATTCCGGCCATTTTTGCACTATCACGACCGACGGCGCTGGCTGTTGATCTGGCCGCTCAGCTTAACATGACCCTCGCAACCTTGGTCGATGATGAGGGCTTATACATTTTCTGTGGTGCCCACCGGTTGGAAGTAAACCCATCGGATTAAGCCGATCCGCCTATCCTATTTTTCTTTGTGTATCAATTTTTTGACGAGGGGAATATCGGCCGGCGCAAAATCATATTCAACCAGCTGCTCCGGGGAGACCCATCTGACATCCGCATGGTCATTTAAGACCATCTTGCCGGATGCCCAGACTGCCCGATAGGCCATCAGACGGATTCCGCCGTGATCGTAATGATAGACGCTTTCGCCAAAGAATCGGCCGACGACTACGGTAATGCCGAATTCCTCCTGTATTTCTCGTTGCAGGCATTCCTGCGGCGTTTCGCCTGATTCAAGCGTGCCGCCGGGAAATTCCCACTTGCCGGCCTGGCGGTCATCGGCCCTACGCCGGGCGATCAGGATCTTGCCGTCTTTTTCTAATATCGCCGCCGTCACTTTTTTCATATAATTCAGCAGAATAACGATTTATTTGTGTTGGATTCAGGGTTTCCTCCTTCGCCACAAGGGCTATGGAGGACAGGCAAAGTTTCAAATTTTTGGTTGTTCGGCTTCTGGCTTCTGGCTTCTGGCTACTGGCTAAAAGCTGTTACTTCTGACTGACAGCCAGGAACCAGTGACCAGCAGCCAGTAGCCTAGTTTTTATTTAGCTTGTTCGCGTTCTTCGGTGACGCAGTAGATGCCTTCGCCTTTGAGGGCCGGCTTAAAGCACATATTATCCGATAAGCAGGCGGCTTTTGTCAGATCACCGGCTTTCCAGCGGTTAATTAAACGGGGTTCACGGATGAACGGCCGGCTCATGGAAATATAATCCGCCACGCCCTCGACAACCAGGCGTTCCGCTATATGAAAAGAGCGGTTACCGCCCACTAGAATGATGGTAACGTCGGTTTCTTTTCTGAGCGCTTTGGCTTCTTCCTGAAAATAGGCTTCTTTTTCTTCTCTGTTGATGCCCAGCTGGCTGGGGCGGGTCTTGGGGCTGACGGGCAGGCCACCGCTGACTTCAATGGCATCGATACCCGCATCGGCAAGCATTTTACCGACCTGAACAAATTCCTCCGGCTGCAGCCCATCATCGACAAACTCTTTGCAATTGAGTTTGATTAAAACCGGATAATCGGCGCCGACGGCCTCCCGAATGGCCTGCAGCACCGCCAGCGGCAGTCTGGCACGGTTTTCGATGGAGCCGCCATATTCATCAGTTCGGTGGTTGAACTTGGGTGAGATAAATTCACTGAGCAGATAGCCGTGAGCACCATGAATTTGAACGCCGTCAAAGCCGGCGATTTTGGCCCTGCGGGCGGCCATCGCAAAGGCTTCAATCACCTTGTGAATATCTTCGATCGTCATTTCCTTTCGCATGCCTTCTGCGATGCCTTCCACAGCTGAAGGCGCCATCGGGGTTTGGCCGGATAATTTCTCATTTCCAAAAAAACCGGCGTGAGCCAGCTGGCAGATGATTTTGCCCCTCTGGTTATGAACGGCTGCGGTCATCTCCTTGAGCCCCGGGATCATATCGTCATTATGGATGCCCAGTTGTCCGGTGCCGGCCTGACCGATTTTTTGAACATAGGCATGGCTGCTGATGATCAGTCCGACACCGCCTTTAGCGAGCGCTTTCATCATGTCTATGAGTGGGGGCGTGCAGCTTCCATCATCGGTCGCCAACCCTTCCCAGGTTGCCGAACGAACAAATCGATTTTGCAGCTCCATACCGTTTATTTCAGAGGGCTCAAACAGGGTTTTTGGCATTTTTATCTCCTCCTTACCTATACATTATGCATAAAATTAGATGAGAATCTTTATCTTATCTGATGAGGGCGGGCTTGTGCAGAATTCAGGTTTTATAGTAAGCTTTAAAACAATTTTTTCAATGGATAATTCCCTGGCGCACGATGTAGTACCATTCGTCGATCAGTTTTTGCCGGTTGTCACGAATCCACTGCTCGCCGTTTAAAAGCACCAGTTCGGTAATCCGGATGGAGAGGATTTCGAGCTCTTTGGGAGAACCCGGTATGTTCTGGGTTCCCAAAAGCTTATATACGATATCAAGCTTTAGTGGCTGCATAGGAACACAAAACCCCGTCTTTCTCTCAGAAAAATGGGGCTCGGTTTATTTCGTTCATGATCATCTCTTAAACGGGGTTCGCGATTTACACTAACTACTTAATATCACGTGATCTTTGTCCTGGTCAAGGTTTTTGACGGCTTGCCCGAAGTGCGGTTGGAACGTCTTTGGTGAAGCCATACTTTATATGGAAAACGATACAAATAACGGTTTGCTATTCGACATCCTATGATGTTAGGTTGATTGGGACATCAACTTGAATCAGGCGAAAACCAATCGCTCTGCTTGGTCTTTGCCACCCGCCTGTCCGCCGGAGGCGGGCTCAACGGGCCGAACCGACCGAACGGGCTCAACGGGCTCAACCGGGCAACCGAAATGAGAGGAGAACATCCATGAAAAAAACCATCTTGATCGCCGCAATTGTATCGCTGTTGGTATTCGTATGTGTTGCCAGCGCCCCGGCAGGAGCTGTAATGGACCGCATCTTGAAAAATGGGGTGTTAGTTGTCGGCACAACCGGTACGCAACCGCCTCTGAACGCCACCACCAAAGATGGTCAAATTATCGGCCTGGATGCCGATATTGCCAAAGGAATCGCCGCCAGTATGGGGGTTGAAGTACGCTTTAAACCCATGCCGTTTTCAGAACTGCTTCCGGCGCTGCATGCGGATAAGGTGGATATCATATTGTCCAGCATGACCATGACGCCAGAGCGCAATCTGAAAGTGGCTTTCATTGGCCCTTATTACATTTCCGGCAAAGGGATGCTGGCCAAAACGCAGACACTTGCCAGTCTGCAGGCCGCTGAAGGTTTAAACGATCCGCAATTTAAAGTGGCGGCACTTAAGGCATCAACCAGTCAGGCATTTGTTGAAAAAACCGCTCCCAAAGCCACACTGGTGCCGGCTAAATCTTATGATGAGGCGCTTGATTTTTTATTTGAGGATAAAATCGATGTGATCATCGCCGATTATCCTTTCTGTGCTTTTACGGCTTTTCGTCATCAGGAAAAAGGGCTGGTTGCCGGAAAGGCGCCACTGACTTTTGAGCCTTTAGGGATCGCCGTCAAAGAAGACACATTGTTAATTAACTGGCTGAGCAACTACATGAAAATGCTGGATGGCAGCGGTCAATTGAAAAGGCTCAATGACCGCTGGTTTAAAAGCGCTTCCTGGATGAAAGATCTTCAATAAAAAGTTACACAAACCACCCGAAATGAATGGTTTGATTCTGGGGCGGCTGCATGGCCGCCCCCTTCTTTTTTTCCTATATACATTCATATATCGAAATGTAGAAAACTACATGATATAAAATGTCCTAACTATTTATAATACTTGACTTTCTTATATGCTTCCGGTATTCATGTTTATTGGCCTGTAAATCTTCCAATCCATTTCGGCTTTTGTATTTTTTTTTGATCATCCGTAGGCGCTTTTGGATAGAGGCTTTACCATGAATACTGCCACGGCAAAAAAGCATAATCTTACCCGAGTTGAATCTGTAAAATTTGAAGATTTTCTTGGCAAATACCCACCCGGAGAAGTTCAGGCCATCACCAATCTGGGTATCAGCCGTAGTCCCAACGCCTCTCCCATTTTAATCAAACCGCGCTTAAAGCTGTTTTGCCCCAACAGTGTTTGTACCGGCGTCCGCTATTTTGATTCCTATCAGACCAAAAAAGTAACCTTGATCGAAAAGTGGTCCCGAATTTTTTTGCATTATTCTTGCGCCAATTGCCGGACGCACTCCAAAATTTATGCCATAATGGCGCGCTGGAATGCGGATAGCGATGAAGGCCAAGCCATCAAACTCGGTGAATGGCCGCCGTTTGGTCCCAAAGTGTCAGCGCGGGTCATCTCCATTCTGGGTGAAAACAAAGATTTGTTTTTGATGGGCCGCCGGGCTGAAATCCATGGTCTGGGCATCGGCGCGCTGGCCTATTATCGCAAGGTTGTTGAACGTCAAAAAAATCATATTATTGATGAAATTATCCGGGTCGTGCGCAGAACCGGCTCATCCGAGACGCAAATTGAAAAACTAAAATCAGCCAAAATGGAAAAAGGATTTACAGATGCTGTTGAGCTGATCAGCGATGCTTTGCCCCAGGCGCTTCTCATTGGTGGCTACAACCCTCTGGCGCTGATGGATCAGGCCATCAGCAAAGGGATCTATGTGCAAAACGATGCGGATGCATTGAAGCTGGCCACGGCGCTTAGAAGGATCTTAAGTGAACTGGCCGAGCGTGTGGTCAGGGCGCTGGAGGATAAAACCGATTTGGATGAGGCGGTTAATTTTATTCTGCAACACGACTAAAAAGCGGGCTTAAAAATGCATTCAACGCCCAAAGGCTGCGTTCAAAACCGATTCAAAATGTTCGAACACAAACGTGTATGTTCCACTTTTGAATCGGTTTTCGCCTTACCCTTTAACGTTGTCTACACTTTTAAGCCCGCTTTTATTTAAGTTATTCTTTGCCCCACCAAATGGAGGGCATCCCTATGAAATGCCCACAATGTCAGTTTGATAATCGAGAAGGGGCGAAGTTTTGTAAAGAATGCGGTGCTAAATTAGACCTCGCCTGTTCCCAATGCGGAAATATTCTACCTCCAGACAGCAAATTTTGTGATGAATGCGGTTTTCAGCTGACTCCACCTGCTAAATACGTCCCCAAAGAACTCTCATTTGATGAAAAACTGACTAAAATTCAAAAGTACTTACCCAAGGGTCTGACCGAAAAGATTATCGCCCAAAAAGATCGCATTGAGGGCGAGCGTAAACGGGTTGCGGTAATGTTTTGCGACATGGCGGGTTTCACTTCTCTGTCCGAGCAACTCGGTCCAGAAGACGCTTATTCCATTATGGACAAAGTTTATGAAATCCTTATTCACAAAGTTCACGACTTTGAGGGCACTGTCAACGAAATGACCGGAGACGGCATTCTGGCGCTTTTTGGCGCTCCAATTACTTTAGAAGATGCGCCCCAGCGTGCGATTCGATCAAGCCTGGCGATTCACAGGGAAATGTTAAAATTTAGTAACCGCTTGAAGCAAGATAGAAAAGATATTCCTTCGCTAAAAATGCGCATCGGCATTCATACGGGTCTTGTGGTTGTCGGCACTTTAGGAAATGATTTACGCGTCGAGTTTAAAGCTGTTGGCGATACGGTCAACATAGCTTCCAGGATTGAGGGGCTGGCTGAAGCCGGAACAACCTGGGTATCAGAAGAGACATTCAAACGTACAGAGGGATTCTTTCGGTTCGAAGCATTAGGACGAAGAAAAATCAAAGGCAAGCAGGAAGCGGTCAAA
>JASFEV010000047.1:0-20957 GCA_050124655.1 Desulfobacterales bacterium | reverse complement strand
TTTTAGCCTTTCAACTGACCATGAGATCTTACGTGAATCGGTGCGCAGTTTCGCCGAAAAGGAGATCAAGCCGGTGGCCAGGGAGTTGGATGAAAAAGAAGAATTTTCTTATGAAACCATGCAGAAAATGGCCGATCTGGGACTATTCGGGATTTTTGTTTCCGAAGAATACGGCGGTCAGGCCATGGATTATATTTCCTATATTATTGCCGTTGAAGAAATCGCTCGGGTTGACGGATCGCACGCCGCCACCGTAGCCGCTGAAAACTCGCTGGGCATCGGTCCATTATACTATTTCGGCAATGAAGAACAAAAAAAGAAATATTTGCCGAAACTGTGCAGCGGGGAGGCCTTATGGGGATTTGGTCTGACCGAACCCAATGCCGGCTCTGACGCCGGCAATACCCAAACCACTGCCGTTTTAGACGGCAATGAATGGGTCATAAACGGCAGTAAAATTTTTATCACCAATGCTGCCACCGATATCACCACCGGCGCCACCGTTTTAGCCAGAACCGGCGTCCGAGATGACGGCAAGCCGGAGCTGTCCTGCATCATTGTTGAATCCGGCACACCCGGATTCACGGCCAGAGAAATGCACGGCAAACTCATGTGGCGTGCTTCCAACACCAGTGAGCTGTATTTTGAAGATTGCCGGGTGCCGAAAGAAAACCTTCTCGGACCCAGGGGGCAGGGATTTCATCAGATGATGAAAACCCTGGATGGCGGCCGACTTTCGATTGGCGCCATGGGCCTGGGCGGCGCTCAGGGCTGTTTTGACATGGCCATGAAATACAGCCGGGAGCGCGAGCAGTTTGGCCGGCCGATCGCCACCTTCCAGGTCAACGCCTTCAAGCTGGCGGATATGGCCACCGAAATCGAATGCGCCCGTCTGCTGTTGTACAAAGCCTGCTGGCTGAACGACAATGCGTTGCCCTATGCCAAGGAAGCGGCCATGGCAAAACTGTACTGCTCGGAAGTGATGTATCGGGCGGCCAACCATTCTGTCCAGTTGCACGGCGGATACGGATTAATGAAAGAGTATGATATCGAACGCTTTTACAGAGATCAAAAGCTGCTTGAAATTGGTGAAGGCACCTCCGAAGTGCAGCGGCTCGTGATCGCCCGGTATCTGGGAGCCAAAAGCCTCTAACCGCCTGAGCCATCTGAATCAGGACAAAACGATTTGCCATAAGGAGCTGAAATGCAAGAGAAAATCAAAAAACCGCATTTTGACTTTGACTTTTTCGAAGATCTAACCGGCGATATACCGGTGCAACCTCCCAAGAGCGTGGATGACGTCGGGGAGCGTATCCGTAGAATCCGGGAAGAAAAGAACCTTTCACTTGACGAAATTTCCAAGATGACCGGATTTGACGTCGATTTTTTAGCGAAAATCGAGAACAAAGAACGCCAGCCGCAGCTGGGCACGGTGATCAAATTGTCAAAAGCGCTGGATAGCGCCTTCGGCCGTCTGGTTTCCGGTGTTGGTGATAAACTTTACGCCATTACGCGCAAGGACGAGCGCCGCACGATTTCACGCTCAACCTCCAAAAAAGGCCGCAAACAAATTTATACGTATAAAAGCCTGGCCCCGGATGTGAAAGGGCGTCACATGGAGGCTTTTTTGGTTCAGCTCGAGGAAGATCCGGATAAAGAGACTTCGCTGCACGAAGGGGAAGAATTCATATTTGTGCTGGATGGCGAGGTGATTTTAGAGATCGGGGATGATCATTATGAGCTCGAGCCGGGTGACAGTGCCTATTATTTGTCCACCACCGCCCACCACATTGCCGCTAAAAAAGGAAAAGCGACCATTGTGGCGGTCATGTACGAGGCCTGATCTGATCTCATCGCTGCATGAATAAGAAGTTTCAACAGCAGGAACCGGGCATAATCTACTACGAAGCTGTCAGAGGTTAGTCAGAAAAACGCCTCAACCCATTAGATATATAAAAACGAACGAATTCAATTTATTAAGTTCGATCCTACTGTTCCAATCACGGTCAGGTGGCGGCAATCCACCCGGCCGTTTTTTTTGGGGGTTGCATCTTGGTTTTCGGCCAAAATTTGTTATAAGCCCACTTTTGCACTCTTAAAAGGAGCAGATAGGGCACCTGCTTTTTGACAAATCGATTTTGACCATTATACATTAATATTTAAAATTGGCTTATTGAACGGTGCGCTTTTTGTTAACCGTATCATGAATGATGACAGTTCCATTGACGAGCAACTCACGGAGAATTGATCCATGCGTCTGATATCGTATATTTTTAAAATATTGTTTTTGCTGTTTATTTTGATTGGGAGTGCTTGCCTGGCAACGGCTTCGACTGTTGATATTCGGCTCGACGTCAAAGAATTTCGACTTGAAAACGGCATGCTGTTTTTGGTGGTTGAACGGCCGACGGCCCCCCAGGTGGCGGTCCGACTCGCCATCCGGGCAGGATCGGCCCTCGAGGAAACCGGCCGAACCGGTATTGCCCACTTACTGGAGCATATGATGTTCAAGGGGACCAAAAATTTCGGTACCCTGGATGTGGCCAAAGACGCCAAACTGCAGCAGCAGATTGAGGCGGCCTACCAAATAATATTGAGCGAACAGCAGAAACGGTCACCTGACGAAAAGTTGATCCAAAAAAAACGCGCTGAGATGCAAAAATTGCGCGCAGAGGTCCAAAAGATTTACGTCCCCCAGGCCTTTTCCTCGCAGCTGGGTAAAATCGGGGCGGTGAGCATTAATGCGTTTACGACCAAAGATCAGACGCAGTATATAGCCTCAGTTCCCTCGGATATGCTGGAGCAGTGGTTTTCCATCGTCAGTGAACAACTCTTTGAGCCTTCCTGGCGCGAATTTTACGTTGAAAAAGAAGTGGTTCAGCGGGAATGGGCCTTTCGTTACATTAACGATGCCGGCGGGGCGGCCTGGCTGGATCTAAACGCAACGGCCTATACCGCCCATCCTTATCGCAACCCCACCATCGGATGGAAAAGCGATATGGAAAAGTACAGCACCCAGGCGGCCATCGATTTCCACCAAAAATATTACAATCCCGCTAATGCAGTTTGTGTGCTGGTGGGCGATGTGACCGTGGCTCAGGCCAAACAACTGGCCAAAACCTATTTCGTGCGCTATCCGGCCGGAAAAAGCGCCTCTGAAATGGTGACACAAGAATCCCCGCAGCAGGGACCACGCAAAAATATCCGCTTTTTGAAGGGCGCGCGCACACCGCTGGTCAGAATCGGATACCACGGCGCGCAAATGGGGACACCGGATTTTTATGCCCTGGATGCTATGATTATGGTTCTGAGTCATGGTCGTAGCGCCCGCATGACTCAGAATCTCATCAACCAGGGCCTGGCCGTGGAAGCCTGGGCTTACAACCCGGATAACCGCTATGGCGGTATGCTCATTGTCGGCGGATCGCCCAATGAGCCCGAAATCTTAAAAAAGGATTCAGACCAACTGAGTGAAGATCAGAGACGCCAGGCCTATCTGGCGGCCTGTGAAGCGCTTGAGGCCCTGCTGGTTGCCGAGGTTGAGAAGTTTAAAACCGAACCGGTAACGGACCGCGAACTGGCACGCATCAAAAAACTGAACCAGCGGGACTTTTTGGATCGCATGCGCAGCAATGAAAGCCTGGCCGGCACACTGGCTACCCTTGAGGTGCAGGTCGGCTGGCGTTACCTGAACGATTATTTAGAACGAATCGAGGCGGTAACACCTGCAGACATTTTGGCAGTAGCTCAAAAATATGTTCGCACGGATAACAAAACCGTGGTTTATCTTATTCCCGGCGGTCAACCTGACAAACCACCCGCCCAGTATACCGAAGTTCGAAATATCAGTAGTGGTGCAGCAGCCAACCTCTCATACAAGGGCGATTTTAAAAATCGATCCGATTATCCCACGCCCCAGGGTTGGAAGCATCCGCTTTCGTTTCGGCGCGACCCGCAAAAAATTCAATACCCGCGGGCTGAAACTTTTGAGGTTGAAAACGTCAAAGTATTTTTCCTGCCGGATACCGAATTGCCTCTGATTGATCTGACCATTCTTTTAAAGGCCGGTTCCGTTGATGTGGCAAAATCCAAGACCGGTCTGGCCGACATTTTCAACAACGTGATCGTGCGCGGGGGCACGCAGGAGCTTTCGCCCAAAGAGCTGGCGCAGGTGCTGGATGAGAATGCCATCCAGCTGGGGGTCTCGGTGGATGAGGAGCAAACATCGGTTCGTCTGTCGGTGATGAAAGCCGACTGGGAAAAGGGCCTGTCGCTTTTGCAGTCCGTTCTGACCCGACCCGGTTTTGATCCCTCTGTTTTGCAGGTCGCTAAAAGCCAGGAACTCGTCTCGCTCAAAAGGCAGGGCGGCGATGCCATGTCGGTGGCTATGCGGGAAAGCAAAATATGGCGTTTTAAAGACCATCCGTACGGCCGGGATCCACTGGCCGGCCTGCAGACGATTCCCAATATTTCGTCGGAGGATCTGAAACATTTTTTAAAGACCTATTTTGTCCCTGAAAACATGACCATTGCGATTGCCGGTGATATCGATAAAGACAAAATCGTCACCGGACTGAACCGCTTCTTGCAGGCCTTTGCGAAAACACCGGCTCCCCAGCGTAACTTAGATGACCCTAACGAGACACCGCCGGCCGTGATTCTGGTTGACAAACCCGGTCAGGTGCAATCCCAGATCGTTTTGAGCCTGCCGAGTTTAAAACGCACGCATCCGGATTACTGGAAAGCCAGTCTGTTGATGAATGTTTTCGGCGGCAGCGATTCGCTGATGTACAAACGCTTACGGGATGATCTTGGCCTGGTCTATTCGGCCGGTTTTTATCAAACCTACAAATGGCAGGCCGGCCAGCTGGTGGGTTATATCGGCTGCAAAGGCGATCAGACCACGGCGGCGATTTCCGAGACCCTAAATCTGATGGATGCCCTGCGCGATGAGATCCCCGAAAAAGAGCTGGAGTTAAAGCGGTTGGATGCGCTCAACAGTTTTGTTTTTAATGTGGACACCAAATCCGAGCTGGTGGATGTTTACGGGCGCTATCATTTGCGACAGGAACCGCTCGACACGCTCGAACGCATTCAGGATGCCTTTATGGGCGCCACCACAGAAGACCTGCACCGGCTTGCCCGCGAGCTTCTGGATCCCCAGAAAATCCAAATTGTTGTGGTCGGGGATAAAAACATCAGCGTGCCGTCAGAAGACGGCCAGCAAACAACGCTGGAAGAAGACCTCAAACGCCTGGCCCGTGCGCGCGATTTACCGTTTCAGGAGATTCAGCTTCGATAAATGATGCGGTCGCAATCGTCAAATTTATACCCCGAAAATTATATATGGCAGCATTTTGTTCAAATATATTCAGTTCAGCCCAATTTGACCATCAAGCGCGCAACCGACACTTTCAAGGGTCTTATATTTTGTGAGATTTAGAAGAAATCTCAAATTCTTATTTGAAATTTTCTGTTAACTGGCTTGACTATAAATTAGGGATAAGGTATCAGTACCATTTGAGGATGATATCGGCTGGCATCTTTGCCCCTTTTGGTCGCGTCCAAATACGTTTTTAATCATCCCTTTCGTCGCACCTCCCTATTTATTTTATCTTTTATTTGATTTGCTATCGATAAGCAAATTTTTGCATGTTATCGATGGCAAATAGTATTAACGCAACCATTGACGAAAGAGTCGGCCTCTTGAGGCGTGAGAATATGGCTAAATAAAGTGCTGAGCTTGATTTTACACACCAGATGTTCAGCAAGATAGAAACCAACTAAAACAGAAAGGAAAGCTCATGGAAGTAAAAGACTATTGCAAAGCGATGTTGGCAGAGGTATCGGCCTGGAAGGCGAAGCTGGAAGCGATGAAGAAGACGGCAGACGGATTCGGATCCGAGCAAAAGGAAAAAGTTCTCCCGCTGATTGGGCAGCTCGAGCAGGAGGTCGTGAACGCGCAGTTGCGGGTGGATCAGCTCGATAAAGAGTGCCCCTCCGACTGGTCGCCAATCAAGAATGAACTCGACGAGCTTTTCGGTACGGTCGGTAGCAAGCTCGACCGTACTTTCCAAGAAATGTCTTCCCGAGAAACGTTATGGTAGAAGCGAGCCGGGGGGAGGGTGTCTCGCTCTCCCCCCCCGCCGGCCGCAGGCTTGCAAATGTGGTAAGCGATCCACGATGCGCATGCAGAAGCTCGAAACAGAGTGCCCGTCTGATCGGTCGTCGCTGAAAAATGAGCTCGATGATCTTTTGGGCGCTATTGGGAGCAGCGTCGATCGTGCCTGGCTCAATCTGTCTCCTGGCGAAGTTGGAGGTTAACAGTCTTACTGGGGTTGGGGGTTCTGCCCCTCTCCTATGAACTTTTCAACTCACGTTTTGTTGTCCTTTTTTATAGCCCTCCTTAAACTGGCGCCTAGATTGATTAAAAGCGTTTAATCCGTCAACCCAAACCATTTTGACCCTAATGGCATTTTCACGGAAATCCCTATTTCCATTATTTGAAAATCAAAATAGTGACGGCACGTGGAGCCATGATGAGCCCGAATGGAATACCTTTCTAACTATTCATGCACTTAAGAATAAAGGGCTCCTGTAAACCAATCAAAAATTACAATAGGATCGTCGACGTGCCTGATGTGCTATTGACCACCGTTTGTCGTCCCTTCGGCGGCAAAGGCGAAGGGGACTCTGTCGGGGCTGAGTTGTTCCACGCTCAGGTGACCCGCAGTCAGGGTATCTTCAGCTATCGTCAGGTTATTCGTTGCTGGGGTCTTGATTATATCGCAGAAAACATCGAAGCGCCAACGGTGGTCCTCCACTATCCCTCTAAACGTGAATTTCGTTGTGAAATCCGAATGCGACGGTACGACATCATCGGTATCAATTTCGTTGTGGCCACCTTCCACAAGGTTAAACAAATGGCGAGCATCATTCGCAAGCATTCGCCCGGATCAAAAATTGTTCTTGGCGGATATGGAACCGTTTTATCCGATGATGAGCTTCGCCCTTACAGTGATGTTATCTGTCGGGAAGAAGGCATCGGTTTCATGCGCAGGCTTTTAGGGGAGAAACCGGACCGGCCGATTTGTCATCCCTACACTCCCATCGAATCTCCAAGAGTATATTCTTTTCCTCTCAAGACGAAGGTGGCGCATATTACCGGTGGACTTGGCTGCCCTAATGGATGTGACTTTTGCTGCACATCTCACTATTTCAAACGGCGATATATTCCTTTTATTGATTGCGGCCGAGAGCTATACGAGACAATGCAAATGATGGAGCAAAAGGCCCTGGAGGCCGGAGATGAGCTGAGTGGGTTTATCTTCATCGATGAGGATTTTTTTATTCACGAAAAACGGGCAAGGAAGTTTCTCGATTGTGTGCGCGAAGGCGGTGTCTCGCCATCTATCATGGGATTTGGCAGTGTGCGCGGGCTTTCACAATTCACGGCCACCGAGATTGCTGAAATGGGATTTGATATTATATGGACGGCTTTTGAGGGTACTCATTCCGGTTACAAAAAGCTGCGGGGTGCAAAGCTCGATGACCTTTACAGCGGTCTTAAATCTCGGGGGGTCGCCATTCTAACCTCCATGATCATTGGCTTTCCATACCAGGATCAAAAAAGGATTCAGGCAGAATTCAAACAGCTTATGGACCTGGCTCCCGACCTGTGGCAGATCCTGATCTACTTTGCCTTCCCCGGGACACCCCTCTATAAAAAGGTTTTGGAGGAAGGGCGTTATCTGGACGTTTACCAGGACAAACCTGATTATCGAACTTTCGATGGGTTTTCGATGCACTTTAAACACGCAAACTTTGAACCGAAGGAGTTGGAAGACCTCCAACACGCTCTGTACCGCAAGGCCTTTGAAACGCTCGGTCCTTCCCTGGTGCGCGTTATGAAAACCTGGTTCGAAGGCTACCTTTCCATGAAATCTTCTTCCCGGCCTTTGTTGCACCAAAGGGCGGAACGAATGCGCGCATATGTTCGAAGCGCTTTTCCTGCTATTTATCCTGCAATTCGATTCGGACCGAATCGGGAACGCAGAGCAGAGGCCAGGCAATTTTTAGAGGATATTGTGCAGGAGTTCGGATCTCTTACCTTAAAGAAGAGGCTGGAATGTTGGGGCACGCTTCCCCTATCTTTTTGGACATGGATGACAGAGAGCCTCGGGCTGTTTCAACAGCCAAGGCTTTTTCGCAGGGAATATCGTGTCTGATCTGGCAGCCGGCGTGTCACATGAGGGCGAGGGCTAAGGGATGGATAAGACTTATCCTTTTATTCTAAATCGTACCTCTTCAATTATGTTCTTCTATAAACCATATAAGTCTTCATGTTACCAAAAGTTTAAAGAGGATATGAAATGGATATTTCCATTCGAATAGGTGGTGAGGCGGGCCAAGGGATTCAGTCAATTAGCTCAATTCTTGCCAAAACTTTTGTTCGACAGGATTTTTATATATTCATCAACCAGGACTTTGCATCGCGCATCCGGGGCGGACACAATTTTGACCAGATCAGAATTTCGAAAGCCCCGATAAGAGCGGTCGACGATAAGGTCCATATTCTGATTGCCCTGGATCAAGAGACAACCAGCCGAGATATGAGCTGCCTGGCTGAAGGTGGGATCATGATGGTCGATGGGGATACGATCGATTTCACATCCGATGATCCCAATCACTTATCCATTCCCTTTGGCCAGATTGCCTCAGAAGTCGGTAAAAGCAAAATTATGATCAATTCGGTGGCAACCGGAGCAGCTGTCGCCCTGATGGATTGTGAACTGCAGCCGGTGCTAAACTGCATAAAAGAGCAGTTTCAGCAAAAGGGCTCTGAGATATTAAAAAACAATCTGAAGAGTGCAACGGCCGGATATGAATTTGTTCAACAGAATTTAAAAATAAAATCTTCTTTCACCGTGCCATCAGCAAAAACGGTACGACATAAGATGCTGTTCACCGGCAGTCAGGCCATAGCATTGGGTGCAATGGCTTCAGGCTTAAAATTTTATTCCGGTTATCCCATGTCGCCCGCCACCTCCATCATGGAATTTGTCGCCTCCCAGGCGGAGAGATACAATATTGTTGTCGAACAGGCAGAGGACGAAATTGCGGCCATCAACATGGTCATCGGAGCCAATTTTGCCGGTGCCCGGGCAATGACGGCAACCTCCGGCGGCGGCTTCTGTCTGATGGTCGAGGCTTTGAGCCTGGCCGGCATGACCGAGACGCCGGCAGTTATTGTCGTCGGCCAAAGACCGGGCCCATCAACCGGGCTGCCCACCCGTACTGAACAGGCAGACCTGAATTTTGTGATGCAAGCCGGTCATGGAGATTTCCCTCGCGCAGTTCTTGCTCCCGGATACCCCGAGCAGGCAGTGCACCTAATGGAAAAAGCCTTCAATCTGGCAGATAAATACCAAATCCCTGTCATTGTCTTAAGCGATCAGCATCTCAACGACAGCTATTTCACGGTTGACAGATTGGATTTTCAGGACATCGTGATTGACCGTGGTCACATATTATCCGATCAAGATTTGCCTTCGCCCCACGAATATAATCGTTATGCAGCCAGTGAATCGGGGATTTCGCCTCGGATCCTGCCGGGACTTACAAAAGCGGTACTTTATGCCGACAGCGACGAACATACGGCAGCAGGTCACATTACCGAAAGTGCGACAATCCGCAACCAGATGATGCGCAAACGAATGCAAAAAATAAAGGCAATAAAACGGGAAATTGGACCTCCGGCAATTTACCCAAACGGCCAAGCCGAGCTTGCATTATTGGGGTGGGGTTCAACCTACGGCGTGATCAAGGAGGTTGTCGACCAATTGAATCAAAACGGAAATTCTGCTCAAATGATTCATTACAGTGAAATTTTTCCGTTTAACCCACAACATGTCGCGACTGAGCAGCTCGGCAAAAGTAAAATCATTGCCATAGAAAATAACTACACCGGTCAATTTGCTAATTTTTTCAGTACGGCAACCGGGCTGTCCATTGACCAAAAGATCCTGAAATACGATGGACGTCCTTTCACATCCCGTGAAATCCTCGATCAGATCAAAGATACCCGTTAGGAGAATGACAATGGTTACCCTGGAAGACTTTAACAGCGATGATCCCATTTCCTGGTGCCCGGGCTGCGGCAACTTTTCGATTTTAAAGGCTTTGAAACAAGCCTTGGTTGAAATTCAGCAACAGCCCCATGAACTGCTTATCGTTTCTGGGATCGGGCAGGCACCGAAAACACCCCATTACCTACGATGTAACTGCTTCAATGGTTTGCACGGTCGAACACTGCCGGTAGCCACTGGAATCAAGCTTGCGAATCACAACTTAACGGTTTTGGCCCAGGGCGGCGACGGCGACGGTTATGGTGAGGGCGGCAATCATTTTCTGCACGCCATGCGTCGTAACATCAACATTACCTATCTGGTTCATAACAACCAGATCTATGGACTCACCAAGGGGCAGGCGTCACCCACCAGCGATGCCGGCTTCGTTACCAAGACAACCCCCCGGGGATCCATAAGCCCGGCGTGCAACCCGCTCTTACTCGCAGTTGCCTCCGATTGCAGCTTTGTGGCCAGGGGATTTGCTGGTGAAATTGAACACCTGGCGAATCTGATCAAGGCGGGTATCCAGCATAAAGGATTCGCCTTGATCGATATTTTACAGCCCTGTGTTTCATTCAATCGCGTTAACACTTTCAAATGGTATTCCGACCGGGTGTACAAAATCGATACTGATTCAGCATACAACACCAAAGACCGCATAAATGCCTTTCAAAAGGCTCAGGAATGGGGTGATAAAATTCCTATCGGTATCATTTACCGTAACCAAAGGCCGGCTTTAGAGGAACATATACCGGCGATTGCCGATCAACCGCTGGTCGCTCAGCAGACCGATCCTAATGTGTTTGTAGAGTTACTGGAGCTTTTCAAATAAAATTGCCAGCTCTTTAAGAGCTGATGACGTATTCCGCTATTGTTTCCTCTACCTTGAATTGGCCAAACCGATATCTATATTTAGTTATGAACCTAACCTGCAGCGCTGTATTGATGGATAGCAGTTTTCTGGCAAGGCAGCAGAGGAGTTTGGCAGATGGATGCACAATTGGAACACTTATTGAAGCTGATCAATGGTGAAACCGACAATTTCGATCCCGCGGACGAATTGGACCGCAGGCCGGCCAGCGATACTGACCTGGAATTGCTGGATGCCTATTCGCGGGCAGTGGTTTCGGTAGTGGATTCTGTAGGGCCGGCGGTGGTCAGCATATCCGCCGGAAAGAATCGGGGCAGTGCTGAAGTCGATCAGGTCGGTGCTGGTTCCGGTGTGATCATTGCCCCTGACGGTTATATTCTGACCAACGATCATGTGGTGCAAAATGCCAACCGGCTGAAGGTCCGCCTGACCGACGGCGCAACGCTCTCTGCCACGGTCATCGGCAAGGATCCGGCCACCGACCTGGCGGTCATTCGTGCCGATGCTTCTTATTTGCCGTGTTCAACCCTGGGCAGTTCCGACCGTTTGCGCGTCGGCCAATTGGTAATTGCCATGGGCAACCCGTTTGGTTTTCAATCGACTGTTTCCACCGGTGTGGTCAGTGCGCTGGGACGGGCGCTCAGAAGCACTCAGGGCCGGTTGATCGAAAATATTATTCAACATACCGCTCCGCTGAATCCCGGCAATTCAGGTGGGCCGCTGGTCGATTCGGCTGCCAGGGTAGTGGGTATCAATACGGCCATCATCGTTATGGCCCAGGGGATCGGTTTTTCGATACCCGGTAACACGGCCCGCTGGGTGGTCTCCCAGATCCTGACCCATGGGCGGGTGCGCCGCGGCTTTTTAGGAATTGCAGGCCGGCAGCGGCCCCTTGATCGCCGGATCGTTCGGTTTCACCGCTTAAAAAAGAATAATGCCGTTGAGGTCTTAACGGTCGAATCGCACAGTCCGGCCGAGAAGGGCGGGTTGCGGGTCAATGATTTGATTGTGGCCATCAACCAGGTGGATGTGGAAAGTGTCGATGACCTGCATCGCTTTCTGGCCGAGTGGCCCATCGGGCAGCCTGTTGAACTGGATGTGATTCGCGGTCAACGACATCAGATACTGGTCGTCGCACCTCAAGAGGGCAGTGTTTAATGGCCGGCGACGGTTTACAGGTCAAGCAGTTTCGGTACGCCAGCGATAATCTGGGGTATATCATCTATGGTCAAAAATCAGCTGTGGCAGTCGATGGGGGCGCTGTTGATGCGATGCTTGAGTTCATCGACCGCCTTAAATTGCGCCTTTTTTATGTAACCCAAACCCACACGCACCCAGATCATATTTGCGGGAACCAGGCCCTTATCGATCATACGGGTGCCCACCATCTGAACTCAGAAGCGTTGAGCCAGTTAAATGAACTGGTGCTGGACGGGCATAATATCAATGTGTATCAAACACCCGGTCATACCCAAGATTCGGTTGTTTTTTATACCCCCGGCTATTTATTGACCGGTGATACGCTCTTTAATGGGAATGTGGGTAGTTGCTTTTCCGGTGACATGGGTCGGTTTTTCGAATCGATCAAAATGATCCTGGATTTTCCCAACAAAACACGTATTTACGCTGGCCATGATTATGTCACTTATTCCATGACCGTTGCCCGTCTCATCGACCCTGATAATCCGAATATAGACAGCTTCTTGCAAAAATATGATCCCAAATGCGTCTATTCCAGCCTGGCACAAGAACGCAAGATTAATCCCTATCTCCGATTCGATGATCCGGCGATTCTGTCCATCCTGAAAGCAAAAGCACTTCCCCATGCAACCGAATATGAGCGCTGGGCGTCCGTCATGTCTTTGCCCTAGAGCATATGTCCCGGTATAGTGTGGAAATTCCAAAACAAAAAATTTGTGATACGGTCATGTAATTTTTCTGCCCCGCGAGGCGGTATTTCGCGTCGATATATAACATTTAATTTATGTTCTCCCTAATTTATACCGATAACTATATGATACGCCATGCCTTGTGCGTGTGTGGCATCTTGACACCGGCTATTTGGTTTTTAAGATCCAGAAATTGGCCACATTTCACAAAATATATTATATTTAATGTATTTGTAGTGGAAGCGGTGGCATAAAGCGGGAGTTACCTGTGAGATTACTGACGCGATCGGATTTTGACGGCTCTGTCTGTACGGCGATCCTGGAAGAGCTTGGGATTGTAGATAACATCCTCTATGTGCATCCCAAGGACTTGCAGGATAACAAAATTACCGTCACTGAAAATGATATTCTGGCGAATGTGCCCTATGTAAGAGGTTGCGGACTGTGGTTTGATCATCATTCCAGCGAGCAGGAGCGTTTGCAACTGAACGGCAAATTTAAAGGTGCCAGCAAAAAAGCGCCCAGCGCAGCGCAGGTGGTTTATGATTATTACCGAAAGCATAAAGGGTATGCGGATAAATTGGCTAAATTTAATAAGCTGATTGAAATTGCCGGCAAAGCCGATTCGGCCAAATTTACACGAGAGGAAATTCTTCATCCAGAGGGATGGACGATGCTGGCCTTCATCTCCGACCCGCGCACCGGCCTCGGTTACAAACGCAGCTTTACCATCAGTAATTTTGAACTTATGAAAAAATTACCACGGTTGCTGCGCACGCGAAAAGTTGACGACATATTAAAACTTTCCGATTTTCAGGAACGGGTGAAACTATATCAGGAAGAAAATAAAAAATACGAGCAGCTGATCACGCAAACCGCCATAATTGAAGGGGATGCCATCATTCTCGACTTCCGCAATCGCAAGTCCATCCCGGTCGGCAACCGCTTTATGGAATATGTTTTGTATCCCGAGCAAAATCTTTCCATCCGCATCGCGGACGGCAAGAACAAGGCCTTTGTGATGATTTCGGTCGGGCATAGCATCATCAATCCGACGTCATCTGTCGACGTGGGATCATTAACCCTCAAATATGGCGGCGGCGGTCATAAACGGGTCGGCACCTGTCAGGTTTCTTACGAAGACGCCGATCGGGTTGTCGGCGAAATGCTTGCGGTGATCAACAGGTCTTGATTCTCATCTATATTACTGAGTATCATAAACACAGGAGTACCCAAATAATGCCAGGCAAAAAAAGAGTGCCTAAAGTGCCTAAAATGAGCTAACCTGCCCGCCTCGCCTTGCTCGCATGGCGGGCGTGGAATGCCTAAAGTTATGGTGTCGCTCTGCTCCATCTTTATGAATAAAATGGCAGTATTCCTTAACTTTAGTCACTTTAGGTCACTTCTAACTTTAGTGCACTTGTTAAGATTGCTTCCATGATCTTAGCCACCCACCAGCCCTATTTCATCCCGTATCCGGGCTTTTTTTACAAGGCCCGGCAGTCCGATATTTTTGTTATTCTGGATAGCGTACAATTCCCTCAGGGCACCACCTGGATCAGTCGCAATCGCCTCAAAAATGATCAAGGCACTTTATGGTTGACCGTTCCGGTCTGGAAAAAAGGATTGGGCCTGCAGCCCATCTGTGATGTCCGGATCTGCCATGCATTCGGTTGGGTTGCCAAACATCTGGCGAGTCTAAAATCCGCTTATGCCCGCGCACCCTATCTTGCCGATCACATGCCTTTTATCGAAGACACCTATCGGGCTCGTTTTGAAAAACTCATCGACCTGAACATGACGTTTATCCATTATCTATTCCGACAGCTGCGTATCGATACGGAGATTAAATTGCTGTCGGAGTTGGGCATTCAAACAACCGGCAATCAGCTATTAGTTGACATCTGCCATCAAATGAGGGCTTCTGTCTATCTGGCTCAGCCGGCGGCCGCAAAATATCTGGATAGCGGGCTGTTCCAAAAAAAAGGCCTTGAGATTCAATTTATTAAACCACCTGCCCCGGTTTATCCACAGCTGTGGGGCCCTTTTATCGCGAACTTGTCGGTCTTGGATATGTTGTTCAACTGTGGCCCGAAGGCCAAGGAAATATTGCTGCCTAAATCCTGCATGAAAATTAATGAGAAGTCTTAATCATTTTTAATGGCACCAACCCAAGCAAATCAGTGAAGCCAAACAAAATAACAATCAGGTAAAATGGATGAAAATCATGTTATCGCATTAATTTTCACCCGTTGGTCTTCGCTTTCAGCTTCCGACTTCGCTCTTCGAGCTTCGACGGGACAAGTCGCCCCAACAAGCTGGGCGAGCCGCAGGCTTCCATCTGCTGCGTTATTAAGGGCGAGGCATAGTTCACTATAGCCTCGCCCTTAAGTGCCTTGCATATGAAAGCCTCCGACTCGTGCAAGATTTAGGAACTAAATTGAGCGTTTCAAATTCTAAAGCTCCTTATTTTTAATTTGAAACGATCATTTCAAGCGCTAATGAGTGCTGAATGCCTTCAGAAAGTGCGGCAGGAAAGTTTCCATTCCGGGGTGGGGTGGCGCTTGTTGGGGAATCAGACCGGGCGTGAAACCGATGTGTTCAAACGGCTCCACGAGCTTTTTGCTGCGGCTAATGACATGAACCGGTACCGACCAGCTGTTATCGGGGCCGGTAATCTGTACATTGGGCTGATGATCCCCCATGATAATGATCAGCGTATCATCACTAATATAAAGTTCAATAAAGTGTTTAAGGACGGTCATCTCATAGATCATCGCCGCGACATAGGCCTCGGTTGCATTTGTTAGATCCGGCCAGACCACCGGAAAGGTAACGCTTTGTTTTTGATGATAGATACGGCCGTCACCAATTTGTGACCAGTCCTCTAAGTATGGCGGCTGATGGTTAAAAGGCGCATGGCTGCTGATGAGGACAAATTCGATAAATAATGGCTGTGTGCGGGGTTGGATTTCTTTGCGATAAATATATTCCAGAACATATTGATCGGACATGGGTGACCAGCCAAAGCGGGGCCCTTTGTAATCAAAATCCGGTGCATCATAGTGCTTTTGATAACTGAAAAATTTACCCTGGGGCCAGGGCAATTCATTGGCCGGCATAACACTGATGGTTCGGTATCCGGCCCGCTCAAATAGGGGGGCGATGGTGGTGGCTTGCGAGGTGATCAGCAGGTCATAGACCAACTGGTCGGAAAGATTGACCCCGCTGGCAATGGTGCCGTGGGCCAGCCAGGAGCTGCCGCCGAAAGCCGGCGATGTAAAAAAACCAGAGCGCACCGCAAATCCCTGACCAACCAATTCATTTTCATACTTTGACAGCACCGGCTTCATGAGTTGGAAGTGGTCCTGATTGTCAAAAATCGTATGACCGTAGGATTCAATAAAAACGATATACACATCTGCCCCGTTTAGTTTATCCAATGAAGAAGGCGTTTTTTCGAGTTCAGCAGTGGTTTGGCGGATAGCTGCCAAGTTTTCAGTTCGATAACCGCGTACATGTAAAATGAAATCGATTTCGGCGACAATACGATCGGAAAACCCGGGATCGAATAGGGACAATGAATGGATTCGCGCCGCACTCGTAAACCATTGAAGCACTGCTAGCGCGGCAACGATCGCAGTGACGGTGATAAGCCCTTTTCTCCGGCGGGCGAGCATCTGCTGAATGGCTTTTAAAGACCACCAGACGCTGGCGGCCATGGCGACAATCAGGACAATGCCGACAGCGCTGTAAAAAGTAAAGGTTTGTAACGGCATCGTTTTATAAAGCAGTCGGATCAAAACCGGTAAAAATTGCGCATCAATGTATAGATTAAAGGGTCGAAAGAAATACATAGGCACCAGTCCATCTGCGCTGCGGAACAGTCGTAGAAAGACTGCCAGTAGCGTGAGCAAAATCAATACGCTGCGGTGAAGCGGTAAATTCATCCAGGTGGTGGCACAAAAGACTGCGATGATGAATAACGCTTCAGGTGAAACCCGCAGCAGCAGCCACAGCGATTCCTGCGAAGCGGGATAGCGCAGGTTGAGCAGCACATTCAAAAAACCCCAGGCCAGTGCAAATCCAAGGACGGGTTTAAGCATCCGCCACATTCTAATTAAACGGGAGGGATTGCCCATCACCAATTCCATTTCTGTTCGCTCGGGTCCTGACAGGTTCATAGCGGATTTTTTTGCGAGTTTTGGGCCCGTGACTGCCTGGCTAAATGGGTCAAAAAATAATGGATGGAATCCAGAGTATCGGTCCAGCTGGGTCTGGCCAGAGCAGTTTGATGAGCGGTCTGACTGAGACGAACAAGATGATCTCGACTGCGGTGCAAATTTACAATAATGTCAGCACATTTTTGGGTGTCGCCTTCGGGAACCAAAAAGCCGTTCGTACCGTTGTGAATAAACTCTTTCACCGCTCCGCCGGTCGAGGCCAGGACCGGCAAACCATATGCCATAGCTTCGAGACAAGCGATTCCAAAGCCTTCATTGGAAAATGGCATGACAAACAACTGGCTGTCAGCCAAAATTTTGATGAGATCCCGACCCTTCAGCGGTCCTATCAAGCGTACTCGCTGGGTGAGGTGATCGGCCGAAATCATGCGCTTGATCCGGCGAACGTGTCCACGGTCCATTTGGAGGCTGCCCACAACGGTCAGACGCCAGGTATCCGGCGGCAACCGTTTCAGGCTGTCAATTAGCGGGATCAACCCTTTGATCGGTGTGATGTTACCGACAAACACCAAGTCCAAGGGGCCCGGGCGCCGGGCTCTGGTGGCAAGTTTTTCAGGTGATTGCAGATGACCCAGTCGGTCTGCTCCCGGATTAGCAACAATCGAAGGGGGGTTGCAGGTTATCAGGCGCTGCACATGGCTGCGAGTCGCTTCACTGTTAAAGATAAAGGCATCGACGCTGGTCAAATAGTTTTTTTCAACTGCCTTAAAAAGGTGATTGATCCCGTATTTGCGCGGCTGACTGGAGAGCACCTGGTGAACAATGGACACGATCGGAACGCTATTGATGTTTTGCTGCCGATGATTGAGCCAAAAAAAGGAAGGATGCATGAGTGCATCCTGCAAGATAAGATCATAGCTTTTGCGGATCAGCCTTGATTTGAATCTGGGTGAGATATTGTCTAGCAGAAGCCGGCCGTAGCGCCGCCAGGGAAGGGAAACAACATCGACGGTATGTCCTTTTTGACGTAGATGTTCGACCAGGAATTTATCATAAATGAAACCGCCGGTCAGGAAATCCAGACGGCCATATATCATCAAGCACAAGCGCATTATAAATCTTTCGTGTAGGCCGCCCAGGCAATGTCATTTTCCCAGATCTTAACCGTCATCGATTCTAAATTAGACGATTGGAGTTGGTCCGCAATACGGTGCCAGATAATTCGGGCGAAATGCTCCAGGCTTGGATTCAATCCCTCAAATGCCCCCAACCGATTGAGGGTTTTATCCCGGTACTGTTCAACAAGTGCATCCAGAGCAGCTTCAATTTCACAAATATCAAGCAGGTACCCGTGACGATCCAAGTCCGACCCATCAAATCGGGTCTCGACAACATAATGATGGGCATGAATTTCATTTTCCGGGCCCCAGTCTCCACCCGTTAAAAAGTGGTTTGCGATAAAATCGCGGCGTACAGCAACGGAATACATCATAACGCTCCTTATTTCAGAAAATCAAAATTAGACGACCAAAATCTAAATAAGTTGATGTTTAACTATTTTTTATGGAGTACTGGAGTGCTGGAGTGTTGGAGTATTGTATTCTTTTGTGTTCTCGCTAACCGATTTTTGTCATATCCCAATACTCCATTACTCCTGTATCGTATCAACACGATGGGATTTGATATCGCAGTCTGCAAATTTTTTGACCTTAGCAGCACGACGTCTGCCCACCCTGGGAACGTACTTTCCAACAGTATTCCTGTAGCGAAGGTAGTCATCGCCAAAGGTCTTCTCCAGATAAACTTCTTCCATTTTGATACGGTAATAGGCATTTAGCATAAAGAGAATCAATCCGATGAGCATCACCACCGATGGCCGTGCCAGCACAAAACCGCAGAAAATGATCACCAGGCCCAAGGTGATCGGATTTCTGACAAGGCCATAGATCCCTGCCGTGCACAAGCGCGCTGTTTCGCCAAAATCGTGAAAAGTGACACGTGCCCGCAATGTGGCCACGGCTATATAGGTCAGACTGTTGCCCAGCAGCATCAGGCTGGCACTGATAATCGACAGCCCATCCGACGGCGGCACATCCGTGAATGGCAAAAGGCAGCGGTTTAGAGCCGGAGATAAAATGGTTAACAGCGGAATTATTGATACGATCAAGACGACTATGGTGGCGCTGACAGTGCCGATCATCTTCGGGATAGAATGTACGACAGCCGCTGCTGGATGGCGTATCGCAAATGTTGATTTGCGCTTCCGGTTAAGCAGCATCTCGACACTTGAACCGGCGCTGGGTACTGCAAAAAAGAAGATCTGGTAAATCTGAGCAATGTAGGTCACGATAATGAAGTAGTCTAACCAGTGCATGTATTCTTCCCTACCAACCCAGTTAAAGGGGGTCTTTCTTATTATGTGTCGGGTGTCAGCATACTCGGTCTCTGGCTTCTCGCTGCTTGCTTCTTGCTTCTGGCTAAAAGCGATTGACCGATTGCCAGGAGCCAGAGACCAGTAGCGAGCTGCCAGCGGCCCGAACAATGAAACCTCTGGGCTCCCAAAGCCGAGCTGTTGAACGACACCCGTTGGCATCAAGAATCGTATGTAAAAATAACCTGCAGCGCTTCATCAGGATTATTATCCAGCAGCTCGTAGGCCTCTTTTGCTCGGCTAATGGGAAATTGATGGGTGATCAATGGCGTTGGTTTCAATTTTTGAATCATTTTCCAGGCGGTACTGATGCGCCGTTTTTTCGTCCAGCGCGCTGAAAATTTTGGGGGCAGGGTGCTGACCTGGCTGCTGATGAGTCTTATGCGGTTGCGATGAAACCGTCCGCCCAGATCCAGTTGGGCCACCCTGTTTCCATACCAGGAACCCAGTACGATGCGGGCGCCGAACCCGGCCAGCTGGATGGCCTGGTTCAAAGCCTGTGGGTTGCCTGAAAGTTCATACACCAAATCCGCCGGGCCGGCAGCCGAACTCAGGGGGCCCGCCTCGGCTGAATTATCTATGACTATCGGGTCGTCAGGATCCCATGCGCTGTGGGCGCCTGCTTCCAAAGATTCCCTGCGTCGAGCTGCATAGCAATCGAAGGTGACCAGTCGATTTAACGGAAATTGTGCCAGTAAAGCTGTCGTCAGGAGACCCACAACGCCCTGTCCGAATATACATACATGCTCGCCGATAACCGGTCGGCCGTCCATGACGAGGTTCACAGCCGTTTCCATATTGGGTAAAAAAAGCGCATCCAGCATGTCGAGTCGGGCAGGGATTGCCATAATGTCGTCTATTTCCGCTGTGTAATGGCTTTCATGGGGGTGAAAACTAAAGATCTGGCGACCATGCCATTGTCGATCAACATCCGGGCCCAACGCAACCACTTCACCCACCGAGACATAGCCGTATTTCAGTGGATATTGAAGCGGTTTTGAAAGGGCTTTAATGGTCGTGTCAGCCGGTAGTCCCAATGGAACCTGGCCCCGGTAAACCAGCAATTCGGATCCCGCACTGATGGCTGAAAACATCGTTTTGACAAGGACTTCCTGAGCCTCGGGCGACGGCAATGTTTCTTCTCTTAAAGTAACTGTGTAAGGTTTCTCAAATATGATCGCTGTGCGCTTCATATGGACTTCCACGCCGGGCGTGCCCAAAGGATGATATTGTTGCCCAGCTGTTGATAATGGACATGCTCACAATCCAGGAATTGAGCAACTTCAAGGCCTCTGGAGTTGAGGACCTGTAATCCTCCGACCAGTTTGGGGGCAATCGTAATAATAAACTGGTCGACCAGCATGGCGTTGACAAAACTGGTGATCACCCGGGCGCCGCCTTCGACCATCACACTGTTGATTTTCATTGCATCCAGCTGATCCATCAGTGCAA
>JASFEV010000046.1:0-21027 GCA_050124655.1 Desulfobacterales bacterium | reverse complement strand
CCCTGTGACCGCTGCCAGGTAAGCTCTTTGGGTGTTTGCAGAAAGATTTTTCAGTTCCATGGCCCTGATCATTTGCTCACGCAGTTGTGTCATCTCATACCTCCTGGGTTTAAGGTTAAAAATTGGAGGCATTTTATATGATCAGGGTAAAAAGAAACGACTAATTTGGCAGGTAGCCCCTATAGGCTAAATCGTGGAAAGTGGGAAAGCTACCGCGGAGCGGTTTCGTACATATTGAGAATATCACTTAAACGGCGAACTTGTGATATCATCTTCAACTAAGGACAATTCAGATGTTGTGACTGGAAGATGAAGCTCAACCTAACTTCTGCTTTTTGTCATCTTTTTCCTGACACCTGACACCTGCTTGCCGCGCCGTAGCTTTTATAGCGAAGGCGGGACACCCGGAACCTAAATCTGATAAAGCTTGAGGGGACGATCGCCAAGCTGCTGATTGGCTTCTTTCAGTTTTTCTTCATTTGAAATGACAGCTACAGAGCCATTTTCGCATTGGGAACCAAAATATTTATCGGCGGCCCGCTGAATGTCGCGACGCTTCAGCGTCAGCAATCGGGCCTTAAACCGCGTGCGAATGTCATCGGTAAGTGAAACAATCTTACGGTAAAAGGCTTTACGGGCGGCCGGGCCCGGTGGATCCGGTTTGTCTATTTCGGAGCACACCTGCAGAATAGCTTCCTTGACATCCTCTTCGGAATAAGAACCGCCACGGATAAATTCTGCGGCAGCGGCGTAAACTTTCAAGGTCGCAACGATATGGGGATCCCGGTAGGAGCCAAAGCCAAACAGCCCATCTTCCGGATTGTAGATGGCAAATCCCCCGTATGCCCCGCCTTTTTCACGAATCTCCCGGTGTAAAAACATCGATCGCAAAATTTTGCTGATAACGGCCAGCGCGGGTCCGTCTGCATGCGTCATGCGTACAGTTTCAAATGTCAGGGCCACAAATGATACGGCTGTGGACGTGCTCCAACCTTCACGCAGTGTTTCGTTGTGCAATTTTATTTGGGGCGGACCAAATCCATCGCTGCGACCATCTGCCAGCCGTTGGAAAATATTTGTTGCCGCGTCACCTGCAGTTACTAGTGGATCTTCTTCTCCAATGATCGCCATCTGAAAATTGTTACGCTCAAAAATGTTCTTCCCGATGGCCGTCAGGTCCTTTGAAAGCGTGTTTAGTTTTTGGGTATCAAGGTCATCGGTTAGCTGCTGGATGGTTTTCAACTGGTGAAGGCCGCTCCAGGATTCGCTCAAGGCCCGGGCAGGTGAAAAATTTCTGGAGGCGACCGATATGGCCAGGCGATGTCCGTTGTGGACAATCATGGATTGAAGCGCGGCACGATATTCCTTCAAGAGGCTGGTTAAGCGCGAATGATCGGATAAATCAAAATCGGATATGAACTCCTGAATAATGTCAAACATTTTTTCCTGATTGCGCGCCAGGCATTTGCCGTTAAATGAAATGAACGGCAAACAGTTTCCGTCCCGGTCATAGCGGGTGCGGGCGTGTGTGGCCAGAGCGATACCACCGGTATACGCATCGATGCGGCGCGCCATTTCAGTGTAATCGTGTAGCGCCGTGCCGCTGCGCGTCAAGGCATAACAGAAAAAAGGGGCCCACGGGCTGAGCTCCTGCGGCAGACCGCCGGTGCCGGTTGACGCCGCGAAATAAAAAATGTCGGAAGTTGCCTGGCGATATATAGTCGTATTGGATGAACGATCATAATCAGATTCATTTACGATCGGTACCGTAGTGGGAATATCTTCGCGCTGCAGGGTGGGCAAACAGGATACATCATCTTTGGTTTCCTGTTGTCGTGTCAGCGCTTGGCTTTCCCGCTGAATTTTTTCCAGTTTGGCTGTCGACAGTCCCTTTTTAATTTGCTCCAATTCGTTTAGCACCCTCTGGATTTCACTTTGCTCCATTTGTTGATCCGGCACCATGGTGAGCCGGATCCGGTGGTTATTTTTCAGAAGTTTTTTTTCAATCAGGTTTTCAAAAAAGGGCTCTCGATTCATCAATTCACGCAATTTATCGAGATCATCATCAAACTTTAGGATCCGGACCGGATCCCCGCCGTGTAACAAGGGGCCGGTAAATGCCAACAGAAGTTTGATACCATAAGGATAGGGCGTGTTGGTTATTTCCTTGCGATGGAATTCGATTTGATGAATCGCTGATTCAATTAATGTTTTATCAATCCCGTTTTTGACCAGACCGGTCAGTGTTTCAAAAATGATGGCTTCGACTTTTTCGGTAGCCTGTTTTTCAACATCTTTTAGCCCGGCAACAAAAGCCGTATCGCGATTATCGGTGTCCAGGCCGCAGCCGTCACACAGGGCCGAGCCGAGTTCTGAATCGATAAGCGCTTTGCGCAGCGGTGCTGCAGAATTTCCCAGCAAAACTTGCTCCAAAAGCGCAAGCGTTAATACCCCAAAAGCATCTTTGATATCACCGACCAGCCAGGCAAGGCAGGCCTGATACTTTTTAGTTGGGTCTTCGTTCGGGTTAAACGGATATGGAAAAGAGGCGATGCGCGGCTTGCGCCAACGGGGTTGCGGTTTCACATCTGTAGCGGGTGTGATGCGCTTGAATTTCTTTAAAACCGTATCTTCGATAACAGTCAGGCTTTCGGCCAAAGGCACATTGCCGTAAGTATAGAAAAAGGCGTTGCTGGGATGGTAATGGTGGCTGTGGAATTCTCTTAGTTGTTTGTAAGTCAATGATGGGATTTCGGCTGGATCTCCACCGGAGTTGTAATGATAGGTTGTGGAGGGATATAGTTTTTTTTGAATCGAGCGAACCATGACCTGATCCGGCGAAGACATCGCCCCTTTCATCTCATTGTAAACCACCCCTTTATATGTCAGCCGAAACCGATCAGGATCATCTGAATTTAATTTGCCTTCAATTTCCAGGCGATGCCCCTCTTGCTTAAAACTCAGTTCGTCCAGCTTTGGGAAAAATGCGGCATCCAAATAAACATCCAGGAGGTTGAAGTAATCTTTGGTGTTCTGGGTCGAAAACGGATACATGGTCCAATCTGAAGCGGTAAAGGCATTCATAAAAGTGCTAAGACTTCTCTTCAGCATCGAAAAAAAAGGATCGCGGACCGGGAATCGCTGCGACCCGCAAAGTACCGTATGTTCGAGAATATGAGCGACCCCGGTGGAATCTACCGGAACGGTTTTAAAAGCGACACTGAATGTATTTTCAACGTCTTCATTACTGATATGAACGTGCCTCGCTCCGGTTGATAAATGCTCCAGCTCATAGAAAAAGGATCGAATCCGCTCTAGAGGAACGACCCGGTTGACCCTATAGTTACCGACCTGTTCACCTTGCCGGAAGTCTGAATTGCGTGCATCATTTAATTCGCTCATTACCATCACTTTCTTGTTTAAGGATTGACCTGTTTGAATTGGTTTCGGCTTTATTTACAAAAATTTACCACGAAAACAAGAAAACTGAAAAGCACGAAAGTAATTATTCTATTTCGTGTTTTCGCCCTTTCGTGCTTTCGTGGTTTACGCAAGCTGCTCAGCTATTCTCTATATCAATTCAAGACTTAGATACCGGTAACGGTAGATTGCAGATCAGGTGAAAGGCATCGTCTCAGGCCGCGATGTAAATGCCGCGGCTTTTACGCTTTATTTTACCGGTTTTGTTGAGCCGAAAGATAATATTGCGAATTTTTTTCTCACCAAATCCGGTTATGGCCTGAATGTCGGCAAAACCCAGCCCTTTGCGCGAGCGTTTAATGGTCTCGAAAACCATATCGACTGCAGTGACCGCCGGTTTGCGGCGCCTTACCTGTCCTTTCAACGGATATCCATCACTTGCCATGCTTGCCAGAATCAGATTTTCCAACCGATCTAATTTCGCCATTAGACGATCGACGTCTTTTTTGGTTGGGATGTTGTAATTTTGCATGAAAAATTTTACCATGGCATCGAAACTGATACCTTTGCCCCTTTTTCTTGACATGGTATCCTCCTTGCGTGAAAGGCTATTTCCTGGCACGGTGATAATGGATAAGCCTGTGGAATTCCGGCTAAAAGATTAATGATAAAACCCCCAAAAGTCAAGGCGACGCTAAAGCTTAAGAAAATTAAGGTACAAAGCGCACAAAGAGCAACTTAAAAAAATGATTTTATTTCTTTGTGATCTTCGTGCCTTCGTGGTGAAAACAGTTAGGCCATAAAGAATCACCAAATTTATTATAGAGAAACAAAAGATGACATCTCCCAAAGCACTGCTGAAGGCCTGGAATCTTAGACCCAAAAAAAGACTAGGGCAACATTTTCTGGTCGATCCCTCAACGGCCGACCTGATTGCACGACACACCCGAATTACATCAGAAGACACGGTTATTGAGATCGGTGCCGGGTTGGGGGCGCTCACCATTCCGCTGGCCCGCATGGCGGCGCGTGTTTATGCTGTCGAAAAAGATTCACAATTAACACAACTGCTGAAAACCGAGTTGCTCGTTCATAATCTTACCAATGTTCAAATCATCGAACAAAACATACTGAATGTCGATCTGCAGGAGCTGATCCAAAAATCGGATCGCCCGCTGATTGTGACCGGAAATTTACCCTATAACATCTCTTCACAGGTTATTGTCCAATTGATTGAAGCCCGCCGCTTGGTCAAACATGCGATTCTAATGTTTCAAAAAGAGCTTGCCCGGCGAATTACAGCAAAACCCGGTAAAAAGGATTACGGGAGACTGACTGTTATGCTTGCGTATTGTGCCGATATCAAATCCATTGCGACAGTGAACGCATCGCTCTTTTATCCGGAACCCAAAGTCGATTCTGAAGTTGTCGAGATCAATTTTAATGTCAATCGGCAGTATCCGCCCCACGATGAAGTCATGCTTTTTCAGGTCATAAAAGCGGCATTCGGCAACCGGCGCAAAACACTTAAAAATGCATTGTCAATCAGCGGCCTTCAGATCGAACCCCTGATGGCCCAACAGGCCCTGAGGGCGGCCGGCATCGATCCCGGTCGTCGTGCGGAAACGCTCGATGCAGCTGAATTTGTGGCGCTTCAAATCAGTTTGTCGCAGGCGGCACAATAAACGACAATTCAGTGAATGTCTCTTGACCCCGTTACGCAGGCATATTATGTTCTCTTAGGGTCCCTTAGCAACAACTAAACATCTAGATGAGGAGGTTCTCATGGCGATCAAAATATTAATTCGGCGAAAAATACCGGAAGATAAGGCCAGAAAAATGATACCGCTTTTCCGAGAAATGCGATCAATGGCAAATCAGCAGCCCGGCTACATTACCGGCGAAACAATGCGAAACCTCGAGAAGCCGGATGAGTTTTTGGTCATCAGCACGTGGGAAACATCAGAACACTGGAATCGGTGGGTGCAAAGCAATGAGCGCAAGCAGATCCAGGACCAAATTGATTCACTGCTGGGCGGCAAAACCGAATATGAAATCTTTCACTATGGTTTTGCGGAGTGATCACTATCCATGCTGATTGGCGTTCATCGGAAATTTTGATTCGTCGAAGAAATCAAAAAATTTTACCACGAAAGCTCGAAAAAACGAAAACACGAAAAAGTGTTACAATTTCGTGCTTTTAAATTTTCGTGCTTTCGTGGTTTTTTTATTTCGCTGTTCAAATGCCGCTTACATATTCTCTGCGATAGACACCGTCCGATCTCCTAACACATTGACATAACTACCCATTTCATTATCATACCAGCCATAAATAACTGCCTGGGTGACGGGCACCCGGATAATGGATTCATTCAGATTGGCGAATGCTTCTTGTTCCAATCCGGGCACCTTTTTCAGATCAATCGTGGCCTCTGCTGTCCGCGTATGGGTTTCGTGGCCCTCGATGGTGGCGGCAACCCGCGGCAGGCCAATCATATCACCAGAAACATTCTGCTGATTGGTAAAGTAGAGATAGCCCTGGGCGTTTTCCCGGGCCGCCCGTTCAAATATGTCATTGATCGTCTCACGGGTAATAAAAGGGCCGCTCGGTTCTTCCTGTAAGTTGACAACCAGGATGATCAGCGATCCGGTTTGAACCGGAACTCGCACGGATTCAGCAATGAAAGCAATTTCGGCCATTTCTGGAATGACCAATCTCAATGCATTGGCAGCTCCGGTGGTCGTTAGAATAATATTGTTCATGATACTTCGATTTTTGCGCAGATCGGTCTTGCCGGTTTTGGGGAGCCGGTCCAACACTTCCTGAGATCCGGTGGCGGCATGAACAGTGGCCATGGAGGCCGACATGATCCGTTTGGGGCCAAAGGCATTGATCAAAGGCTTAACCATATGCGCCAAACAGGTTGTCGTACAGGACGCATTAGAAATGATCCTATGCCGTCGAGGATCATAGTCGTTTTCATTAATGCCCATCACCGTGGTCACCGCATCTTCGGGCGTAGAAACACCCTTGTCTTTTAATTTAAAGGGAGCCGACGCAATCACTTTTTCGGCACCGGCCTCAAGGTGGCCCCTGATGGCGCCGCCATCATGATTCGGTTCCAAAGTTGGATCCAAAAATTGACCGGTGGTATCAACCACCAACCGCACGTCGTGCTCGCGCCAGTTGATTCCTACCGGGTTGCGGTGAGATCTTAAAAAGCGCACTTTTACACCGTCGACGTTCATCGAACCGGAGGCCTCATCAAGATCCTCGATGACCGGTTGGCCGTTATGACCGTGAAGATAGCCGTGCAGCCAGCCGTAAGTGGAATCACGTTCAAGATAATGGGCGATATCTTCCAGGCATGTCCCGGGCTGTCGACCGATATTGACAATAATTTCATCGAAAAATTTGCGGCCGACATGGTGCCAGAGTGTCAGCTTGCCGATGCGGCCAAATCCGTTTACGCCCAGCTTTTTATTCCCTGATGGTGACGTCGCATTGCCCATATCTAATTGGCTCCTTTCCTGGTTTCCTTAACTTTGTTCAAACCTTGATAAACCGAACCCTCGTGACCGTCAATGCTGATGTGCTCCCCTGATTTTATTTTAACTTGATTGAACTCACAAACTTTTTGTTTCTCATTGCAATCCAGACTGGTACAGCTGACCACACAAGTTTTACCCAAGCGGTGTGCAATGACAGCTGCATGGGAGGTCAGTCCCCCCCGAGCAGTCAACAGCCCATCGGCGGCATGAATTTCCTGGATGTCATCGGGGACGGTGTCGTTACGGGCGAGAATCAAATTCGCACCGGGGTCCATCACCCGCCATTCTTCAATTTCCTCCAGGGTAAACACCAGGCGCCCGCTCATAGCACCGCCGCTGACGCCGACACCATGTCCCAAGTACAGCTCTTGAGGATCTTCGTCAAAATCGAAAGTCAGCACCTGTTTGCGTTCACGAATGGCCATATCGCGGGTTTGCAGCAGATATAAATCATTGGGCGTCGGCCCTTCGAATGTAAACTCGATTTCTTGCGGACTCCACCCTCTTTCATCAATCAAATCATGCGCCCAGTCTTCCAACGCCTGATAAATTTCAGGGAAATGGGTCTCCAGGGTGATATCGGTTTCGCGCATTTCGATTTCCTGCTGGAAGATCGAAATCGGCATGGTTTTCACCAGTCCTGAGACAACATCTTCACCCTGATTGCCGATGGTAAAATCCCCCCAGAGTTTCAGCGTGTCACCAGACCAGCGAGGATTATGCGTAAACACGACACCGGTGCCGGATTGCTGAGATATATTGCCATAGACCATCGCTTGAACCGTAACCGCTGTACCCCAGTCCTCAGAGATTCCGATAATTCGTCTATAGGCTATGGCTTTTGAAGATTCCCAGGAAGCCAAAACCCCCTTGATGGCCAGATGGAGCTGCTCGTAAGGATCCTCAACCACCTCAATGCCGGCATTCTGTATCAATCCCTTGTAAGCCAGTGCGACCTCACGCATCTGGGTCCCGGTGAATTCCCTTTTAAGTGGGATTCCCAGCCGCTGTTTGGATTCGTTAATGACGGCATCGAAGTCATCACGCTTCAAGCCGAAAGCCATGCCGTAGCATTGCAAAAAGCGGCGGTAATTGTCCCAGGCAAACCAGGCATTGCCGGACTCCTCGGCGATGCCTTCGGTGATGTCTTCATTGTTGCCGACATCCAACAGTGTATCCATCATCCCGGGTTGAGATATGGAAGAGCCGCTGCGCACCGAGAGCAGCAAGGGATTATGTCGGTCACCGAAAATTTTACCCGTCACTTTTTCCAGAGCTGAGATATTGTCTATAATTTTTTCTTTAAAATTCTGCTCGGCTGGCGGATAGCTTTCAATAATCTCCCGGCAGCGAAACACTTCGGTGGTGATGATAAAGCCCGGCGGTATCGGATAACCGAAACTTTTCAGTCGGACCATGTTGAGCCCTTTGTTGCCCAGGTAGATGATCCCCGTCAGGCGCGCGAGTGATGAGTCAATGGGTGTTATGGAATTCTGGGGATCATAAAGCAGCAGTCGCTGAAGCTTATCTTTGGGCAACTTATAGGACTGTTGAAAAAGGGTGCTTAGGATCCGGCTTAGAAAAAGATCCAGCTGCTGCAGGCCCAGACCTATTGCAATGCGGTCCCGAAAAAAGATTTCGGAAACACGCAGTTGCACTTTTTCGCTGTCAATGGTCTCATCACGGGGTAAAAATTTCGGCAGCAGCGTATCCAGCGCTGTCTGACCCAGAATTCGGGTCAGATTTTGACCGTGAATATTGTTAAAATAATCATTGACGATGTTCTTAACCGCCTGGGCAAATCCTTTAAAAATATCCAGATATTGGGTTAACGTAAAGCCTTTGACCTCCAGGGAATGGGCCAGAAACTCAAGCTGGCGCTCGAATTCCTTGGACGAAATGCCGTCCAGTTTCAAGGCTCTGTCAAACAGACGCAATAGACTATAGATCTGGTGAAAAGTGGATTTGGTAATCAGGCTCAGGTTAATTTTCTCTATGAGTCCCTCAAAAAGTACATTGACCAGTGTCTCGATGCGAAAGGCAAGCCCCAGGCAGTCAAATTTCATTTCATGATAACTGCCGTACATGGACGGTATATCGATGGTAATGTGCCTTTTTTTATAAATATCCTGTCGGATTTCAAATGATTCATCAGACAAAATGACCTTCTGCAATTTTTCCATATACTCAAGCAACATAAACAGTTGCTTATGCAAATCCGTTTCAACCAGGGCCTGCTCGAGCCGATTTAAATCCGGCAAGGCCTCGGTTCGAAGCTGCGAGAGGTAGGCATCCAGCTCGATTAAATCGAAATTGTATTTCTGGTTCAGCATTTTATAAAAAGCCGCGGCCAGCTCAACACGCTCAAGGTCGATTTCAGGCGCACCTTTTATGGTTGCCAGCCACTGCCTGACGTTTTCTTCGCTGATCGCCAGCAGATCATTAGGCGCGTGAATACCCTTATCCTTTAAACGGTTCATTATTTGAAAAACGCCGTCGATGTATGCCCCCTGGGTGTCGATCTGATCATAAATAGCGGGAGGCAAATAGGGTGCCAGGCGTTTTTTATCACGGGTTTGCCAGAAGTACAGAACCGCCTCCATCAAATCGATGATTCGGTTGCTGCTTTCCACATGGCTCTGTTTTCTAAGATAGTGGATGAGAATATCCCGGCGTTGGGTAAGTTCATCGATGCGCGTGGAGATATCTCTTAACCGGCCCTCGGCACCAATATCATTGAAATAAACCGGGAACAGCCGCGTCAGTTGTTTGGCAAGGTTAAAAACAGGACCGATTCCACTGTTTAAAAATTGGGTAATATCACGTGGAAAAAGATCAATATCCTTGATAAATACACCGCAAAGGGACAAGTGGATAATAAGGGCGGAGAGCATGCGGATCGAGCGTTTTGGATCCAGCTCAATCAATTTCAGCCAGGTCCGGATGTTTAAAATGTGGGTTTTGTTGACCTTTATTTGCCAGTTGTTGTCGACACCCTGAAAATTCGGTGTGGCAAAGCCCAGATCAATGACCGAATCGATAAAAAAATTAATGAGGTCGATATCGTCGGTTTTGTAAACCCCTCTTCCCATATTCAGCACACAATTGAGTGTCGTGGCTGGATACATGCTGAAGCGCTCTTTTAAAATCGTAAAGGTTTTCCGGATCAGGTTTTGGATGTCACGGTAATTTTCATTTTCGATAATCCAGCCCAGTGTCTGATTAATATCCCGCAACGTTTCCCTATGAATGAGCGTTAATCCGCTAACGCTCATGATATGAAACAGAAATATGAGTTTAAGATGTCGACCGCGCCCGTTCCCGCCCGCTTTATCCAGCAGATGCCGCGGAATTTGACGGTATTGTTCGACAATCTGATTAAACCCGGGAAGTTCCAAAAGCGATGCCAGCATTTCGTCAGATTCCAGATCTTGACGATGTGTCATGCGCTCAAGCTGTTGCTTCCAATTTGTCAGCTGCGAATGCGAAATGCTTCTAAAAAAATCCATATAAGCGCTGCGTTGATCGACTTCGGTAACTTCCTCTTCAAACCATGCCTCAGGATCATTTTCGCTTAGCCAGTAATCATACGTCACTTGATAAAATTTGATTAACAGCCGGTTGATATCTCTAAATACGCCGTTTGATTTCGGTGCGCAGTCTAAAAAAACCTCGGCCAACCGGTTGACTTGATAATAGCTGCGGCAAAAGAGGACAAAAAGGTCGTCGGGTAATTGGGCGATTCGCACGAAAGCGCTGTCAATCGACGGCAAAAAAGTTACCAGATCCGGGCCTAAGTCCTTAATCGCTTTTTGTAGGAACAGTTGCAGGTTATCGATGGCATCAATTTTGACGTCTATTTCAACATCCGAATCAACGGCGTCAAAGAATATATCAATAAGTAGATTTGCGGCCGCCGGGCCTTTGGGATGATTTTTAATCAGATGAAAATATTCGAGAGAATACTTGCGGGTTTCGGTTACAATGAAACGCCAATTTTTATAGGGATGGGAAAGCTCTTTTAATAGGGTGTTCAATCCTTCCATCAGTCCGTAATATTGGGACATGACTTCCTGAAGGGTCACATATTTCGCATCGATAGTGACATCGACATGATAGTCCGCCAGATTGACTTCAAGCGCTTTGGATTTGACTTTCACCGCTTTTCTTCCTTATTTCAGAGGACAGAAATCAGACAACAGAGGACAGAAACGTTATTGAACTGTCGGGGTCTTACCACATGTACTCTGTGTTGTGCCTTCTGTTCTCTGTCATCTGACATCTGTAGACTACCAGAGATCAGCGCCAATTTCAAGAAAACGCAATCTCTTAGCAACGTGATCGGTAGAGGCGCTTAACTGCCATATAAGGCAGACCGTTCCTCAAACACGCTGAAATCACCGTTTGTTGAGCGTTGTTCGTTGTCCGTTGTTACTTACATGACTTACAGGAAGCATATTTCCTTTTGCCACGGACAACTGACAACAAACGACCCACCGATTAAAAAAAAGCCCCACCCGTAACAGGAGAGGCTTTTTGGGTTTTATGTCGTGCCATTTAGACGCACATAACCCGCAACACGGAACGTGCATCCCGTGGTTCGACAGGCCGTTCGACGAGCCGTTCGACAGGCTCACGGTCCTGAGCGCAGTCGAAGGACTCACGATCCAGAGCGAGGTCAAAGGGTCCACTACCCTGAGCGAAGTCGCAGGGTAATTTGTTCCTAAAGCTCAAGCCATGAATCCGAATACAACGACTTGCCAAGAATGACATTGACAGTTTTGGCGTAATTTTGCATCTCTTCGGAAAGCGACGCCATGTCCGGTTCGTCGCCATCCAGCATGCCATTTATCAGATCGACGACATCCTGACGCTTGCCCTTGGCAATCTCGATCAGGGCGTCATCCAGCGGATCTGCAATCACCGAATACATGCCATATTTTTCCAGCATGACCATATAGGTTTGATTCAAGATCGGACGCAGGTGGTCCGGTGGCCCGTTGGAAATATTGGAAAGTCCGCAGGTGCTTTTGGCCCCCGGCGCAATTTCCGGCAGCATTTGTTGAAACGTCATCAGGCTTAGCAGCTGGGGCTGCTGAATGTTCACGGGGGTAACGATACCGTCGACCCAGATTTTTTCGTTGGGAATTCCGGCTTCATTGGCAAAATACAGCAACTCGACAGCCAGCGCCGCTCGCTCGTTTTCATCCCGCGGCAAACCCTCGGGGCCCCACATCAGGGCGATGAAGTCTGCATTGTGTTCAACCGCCAGAGGAACCATGCGCTCATACCGCTCGGGGCGAACCATAATCGAATTAATCAGCGGCGGCTGCGAGGTGCTTTTGTAGACCTTTAGTGCGGCCTCGATGGCATCGATATTGGATGTATCCAGTGCCAGCGGCACGTCGGGAACAACTTCTTGCACGGTCTGCACCACCCAGGGCATCAGTTCATGGCCGTCTTTTTTGGCCGGACCGAGGTTAATGTCGATGTAATCCATCCCCTTTTCTTTCTGGAAAAGGGCCTCTTCCTGGATCGGCTTGGGATCGCGTTCTTTGAAGGCCGTGCCGATCTTTGTCGATATGACGTTTAAACTTTCTCCGATTAAATACATACACCCTCCCTCCCACAAGTTAGGGGTTTCGCCCCAACTGGAATGTTGAAATGCTGGAATAGTGGCCTTATGGGTTGTGACCTCCAGCCCGCTGATCCTATAACTCGGAGACAATTCTGGACTGTTGGGTTAGTGGCAATAATCGACTGGTGGATAAGACTTTTAAAAAAATTATTATTCCACCATGTCACTATTCCATTATTCCACGTGATTTTATCTTGCCTTGAGGAATCCTGGGATATGGGCCGCTTCTCTGGGCCCCACCGTTATCTGCCATCCGGGCAGTTCTTCCTCGACATCCCCGGCGATGGCGGCGGCATACCCCGGAATGATCAGTTCCTGATGCTTGACCTTGTCTGCGATTCCGGACTTTTTGACGAACATGCCGACATCGTCGCCGGCAAATTTACCGGCGGCCCAGGCGGTCATGACCGAAAGCCCCTCGGAATCTTTGATCAGCAACCAGGAGGGAACCCGACTGCCTTCGACTTCACCGGAAACGATAAAATAAGTCAATGCAAAATTAGTTGTTACCATTACTGGTGAATCTTCACTCGGATTATTAATTTCATAGATTCCCTCGGTCACCGTCATGGGTCGCTGGGGATCGGTGTAAATATTCAACCGTTCCAGCAGGAGGGGAAACAGACTTTCGCCGGCAAAATCGGAGAGGACCACGATACCGCCGTATTTGGCCACAAACGTTCCGGCGATCAAGGTTTCCATGTCCAGATTTGAAGCCATCTCATTCGGAAAGACGATGGTCGGATAGCCCACCGAGCGATTCAGATCTTTAAGCGCCGCCCGGCGAATGGCCACCTGGTCCTGATGGGCCTGTTTAATTTCACGCGACCCCGGGTCCAGAACAATATCTTTGACCCCCATCTCGGTCAGTTTTTCCGTCAACGGTACCAGGCCTTCCACTGAATCGGCCCGCACGGCCACCGGCAAATTTTGTTCCTTGGCAACGGCACCGAGCTCATCCACATTGTTGTCAGTAGCCGCATACAGCAACGGGCGTTTGAACCCACAAACATCAACAGCCGCCTTCATCACACCGGGATCTTCGCTCATAAGCACCAGGTTGAATTCAGATGATTCGGCAATTTTTTTGGCGGCATTGGCAAACGCATCCTTGTCGCCATTGACATCTTTGAGCGCCACCAGTTCCGGCCGCAGATTCAGACCCACCCGTTCATATTGAAATGCATTCCAGGCCTTTAGTTTGGTTTCAAGATCCGACTCGGCAATGTCCGATCCAACGGTAGCAGCCAGCAAGGTTGGATTGAAAAACGTCTTTTCATGACGGTACTGAACTGTTTCCCCACCTGTGGTGGCGGCACGCACGCCCTTGCCGATGGGCACCGGGCGAATCGGCGGTGCCGATGCCTCAGCCAGTTGCTCCCGGGCCTCATCTGAAACGTAAGGGCAGCTATCCAATTCCGCCTTGCCAGAAGCCAGATTCATGGCAAATGCCAGACAGGTCGGTACACCGCATTCCTTGCAGTTGGTTTTCGGCAGTAGTTTAAAAATCTGAATACCGGTTAATGCCATCTTTATCTCCTTATTTCGTGTTACGCGTTTCAAGTTGCGCGTTACGCGTCAAGGCGAGCGAGAGTAACCCGCAAACCCGCGACGCGCAACACGCAACTGATTTTAATCAGCCTCCGATGATCGGATCCATTTCAAGAGCCGGATGTTTTTTCTCCTGCAGGAAGGGCAGAATCTCTTCCTCGGTGATTCCGACGGTTTCATCGGCAATGCGGTCGATCAAATCCGGCATGCCAACTTCCTCACCGCGTCTGACCAGCCGTTCGCGGATTTCCTCTTTCAGGTCCTTGGGCATCCACACCAGCCGTTTGATACCACCATCGCCCAGGATGAATTTGCGCTGGGTAATGTTGAACTTGGAGTGACCGACAAATCCCGGAGAGGAAGCGCCACCGCCCATAACACCGGCCAGAGTGGTGAACTTCATACCGCAAGGAGTCTCTCCGGTGTAATCGCGACCCACCGTCATGATGCCGTTGCAGGACGGCAACATGGCAGCGATACATTCACAGCAACCGCAGGTGGTCATGGGATCATAGACCATGGAGTAAAAGTTGTAATGATCCACCGCCCCGCGGGAGGCTTTTTGCACAAATTCATTGACGCCTTTCCACTGGCCCAGAACCGGATCCAGACATTCGCCCTTTTCGATCGGCTGGTTGGGACCGGTGGGGTTGATTTCAAAAGACGCCTTGCAGTCCATCCAGTTATAGGCCCCACACAATCCGGTGCGCTCGGGGCTGACCGTACAGACATGATTGGGCGCAAACGACTGGCACAAGGTGCAGGAGTAGTAGGTTTCCACATCCTCATCGGTCATCTTTTCGACACGCTCGTCACGGGCTTTGTACTCGCCTCGGGCGCGCTTGGTCAGCTCATCCACATCCTTTTGCTTGGTGTAAAGCGTGATCTGGACTTTGTCGACGATTTTTTGGAAATCCTGGTGGAACTTGGCGTGCAGCACCGTGCCGATATCTTTCAAGGTGAAGCCCTTTTCGATGGCCGCTTTGCTGACCCGGATCCAGGCAATATCACGTTGACCGATATGCATAATACCCTGAATATAGTTGATCAGGTGGTGGATCTGGCGCTCGATGATCGGCTCAAAATCCGTCTGAAATTCACGCCCGGCGATCTGGACATAAATGCCCAGCGGCATGGTCTCGCCCTCTTTAACCTCGCTGATGTCCGGGCCGACAACCTCGACTTTGCCGTCATCGATTTCATTCATCTCCGCCATCTTGACCAGCTCGGTGCACTGCGTCTTGCCGCCGCCCATCTGGGTGTACAGATCCGCGCCGCGCACACGCTCGCCTTCATAAGCCGGTCCGAAGGAGCAGGGAATCTCGATCGAAGATACGCTGACTTTCAGACCGCGGACTTCGACCGATTTTTGGACCATTTCCTCGTGGGGCACGTTAGCCACCACATGCTCATAGGTACAGATACCGGTGGGCAGCACTTCGGGAATGTCGGTGTCGGCCAGGGTCGGAAAACCCCAGTTGACGCATCCCGCGGCCGCGCCGGCCCAATCGGTGCCGACTTCGCCTAAGGCATTCACAAAGGCAAAGATGCGGTTCTTATTATACATCAGCATGGTTTTATAATCGCCCGGCTGGACGTTGCCGAAGGCCATGGCCGCCCGGTTGGCAAAACCCAGGGCAAAAATGGCCGATGAAATATACGGACCAAAGGGCACGATCCGTGTGTTCCAGCCGATCTGAACCCCGGCCTCCAGCAGCTGCTGGGCCACCGAAGTGTTATTGTGACCGGCGGCCAGGAAAATGTACAGACTGCGTCTCTGGTATTCCTCGACAATCGTCTTGGCGATTTCTGGATCGGGCGCCGCCCCGACGATGGCAGCAAAGCCCGGTGCGGAGCCGTCCACAAACTCAACACCGCGTTTGCGGAAAACGGTATCATCGGCAGCCCCCAGCCAGATTTTGCCGGCTTCCTCATCGATATCTTCGGAATGCAGATAAAAATCCGGCTCGTTCAGGTAGCGCAGGGCCTCTCTGATTTCAAAGGCAAACAGAGTGGCCATGCCGGCATCCAGCAGCGGCCCCAGGTAAGGCAGATGGTTCATGCCTTTGATATGCGGCGGCAAAAGCTTGCGCGCCACGTCCAGCGCTTTTTGAATGTCTTCCAGGGTTTCCACTTTAATTCCCAACAGCGAATAAATGACCGGCAGATAGTAGGCGGTGTTGGGAAATCCCACCTTGGTATCTGCATTGAAGGTATCCAGCGCTTTTTGATATTCGCCTTCAACCTGCGACACAACGTTGTAGCCACCTTGAATCGCGGCAAATGCAACTAGCTTAGACATACAGTTTCCTCCTTTTCTGAGGATTTTAATTGGTTATTCATAGTCATTAGTTAAAAAATGGCGAATTAAGGAATTGCGAGATTCACAAGGAGATTAAATCCTAAAATTCCCGCATCCTCAAATTTAGATTTATTTTAGGCCTCAAGTTTCTGACGATCGGCCATATCCATCAGGACGCGCTCGCGCGCTTTATCGATGCCGAGCTCTTTGCGTTTTTTATCGATATGGGCAATCATTTTGCGCGCCATCTCGATCGGATCGACCGCCAGATCCCACTTGCCGCCGTAAATTTTCTCCAGTTCTTCAAACAGATATTGTTGAAAAACCGGGGCACCCGAGGTCGGTAAATTGACGCCGAACAGGGTGTACACACCGGAGGTCACGAAATAGTGGCCAATGCTGATTGCCTTTTCGCTCATCCACTCCGGAGCCGCACCGGCGGCCGGCAGATCCTGGATGTCATTGCCCAGGCCACCGGCTTTGACCACCTCGGTGGCCGCCAGTAAAATCCGACTATTATCTACACAGGAGCCCAAATGCAGCACCGGCGGGATACCGACGGTCTCGCACACCTCGGCCAGACCCGGCCCGCAGTAAACGGCGGCTGCCCCGGGCGTCAACAGGCCTTCCATGGCGCAGGCAATTCCGTTGCAACCGGTGGTCAAAACGATGACGTCGTTTTTGATCAATTCTTTGACCAGCGTCAGGTGCGCTTCGTTGTGCCGCGTGCGGGCATTGTTGCAGCCCACCACGCCGGCAACCCCTCGGATGCGGCCGTTAATGATATTGTCATTCAGCGTGTAATAGGAGCCGCGGAAGGTGCCCCCCAGATGATATTGAACCGACTCCACGCCGAAACCCGCAATCTGTGCTGCTTTTTGGCCAGGAATCATCACATCGGCACCACGATTTTCGAAGTTATCGATGGCCATTTTGACGATTCTTTTAGCATCTTCCATGGCATGGTGCTCGTCGAATTCGATATGGGTGACATTATCCTGTTCCATGCGGGCAATCGGGTGGGTGGTGATCAGTTTGGTATGGAAACATTTGGCCACATTGGCCAGGTTCTGGAAAACACACTGAACATCAACCACCATGGCATCGCAGGCGCCGGTTACAATGGCCAGCTCCTGCTGCAGGAAAGTGCCGGCCGGCGGCACCCCGTGACGCTGCAAAATCTCGTTGCCGGTACAGCAGATACCGCCCAGCTGAATGCCTTTGGCGCCTTTGGTTTTGGCATAGTCGATCATTTCCTGGGATTGGGCCGCCGCCACGATCATTTCAGATAGAACCGGCTCGTGCCCGTGAATAATGATGTTGACCTGGTCCTCTTTCATGATGCCAAGATTGGCCTCGGATTGAAGCGGAAACGGTGTGCCAAACATGACATCCTGCAGGTCGGTGGCAATCATAGATCCGCCCCAGCCGTCGGCCAGTGCCGCCCGGGTACATTGTTTGACAATGTTTTTGTAATCCTGATCAACACCCATGTGGGTGCGATGCATAATTTCTACAATTTCTCTGTCAATATTGCGCGGCAGCACGCCCAACTTTTGCCAGCGTTCATAAAGCGGCTTGGGAGCGCGTTTGAGGTAATCCAGCTCGCCTTCAGGCTTGCCCCATTCGGCCATGGCTTTTTCGGCCACCTCCAGAGCGATTTCATCCAGATTGCGGTCGACTTGCTCACCGTCTTTTTCAACGGTGACGTCCACCCCAAAATGGGGGGCGATCGCCAGCAGTTTGTTGGGGTCTTTGATTTTGTAGTCACCGGTCTCCTTGTTGGCCACCGATAAAAATACCTCAGCCACGTTGCGCCCGTGATCAGAATGGGCGGCTGCACCGGCCGCTACCATGCGCGCAAAATTACGGGCCGCAATGGTGTTGGCGGTGGCACCGCAGAGTCCCTTGCGCTCATCTTCACCTTCGATTCCGGATTTCGGAAGCGGCAGACGGCAGGGGCCCATGGCGCAGTTTTTACAGCAGGTGCCCTGGATCCCGATGTTACAGGGTTTCATGGTGACGGCCCGATCAAAGATGGTTTCGACACCCAGCTTTTGAGCACGCAAAATCATCTGTTGACTGGCCGTGTCAGTTGTGGCCGCGATCGGATCAGCAACTTTTTTAAGCTTTGGCGCGACCTTTCCCTTGACTTCAGTTGGTTCTGGCATAAGTGGTTCCTCCCAAATAATTATGATTTAATAATGCATCTGTGAATGCTAACTAAACTTAAATGTCATCAAAAAGCGGTCATGGTTAGCGTTTATGGATCCAGTTTAGATTATCGATCAGCTTCTCCACATTCGATTTTTGCTCGGCGGCCGGCGTCTTTGGGACGGCCTCCTTTTCAGCAGCAGCGCGTTTGGCAACCAGATCGGCGCGCTCTTTGGCTCGTTTTTGTCTGATCTCATCGAGCTCGGCATCGATTTTGGCTTTGGCTTCAGCTGCCTTTTTGGACTCCGCTTCGGCCTTGGCCTTGGCTTCGGCCTCGGCTTTGGCTGCCGCTTCGGCTTCCGCCTTGGCTTTGGCTTCTTCGGCAGCTTTGGCCTGAGCTTCAGCATCCACCTTGGCTTTGGCTTCGGCTTCCGCTTTGGCTTTGGCGGCCGCTTCGGCCTGTGCGGCTGCATCTACCTCAGGTGCAGCTTCGGCTTTGGGCGCTTCAGCAACTGGCGGTTCAGCCGGTGCTGCTGCTTTTTTCTCCGGCTCGGGCGCCGCTTCTTTTGCCGGTGCCGGTGCGGCTTTTTCTTCCGGTTTCGGAGCGGCCGCTTTCTTAGCCGGTGCCGCTTTCTTTTCCTCTGCGATGGTCAAATCCGGCTCCGGTGAAAGCGCCAGCAGATCGATATCCACTTCATCCAGCTGCTTTTTAATACCGGGCACATCGGTGGCCACACCGCCGTCATACACCAGATCGATGTAAGCTTTGACCAGTCGTATCGATTCGGGATGCCGCATGATCAACACATCGGAACCGCCCATCAGGTAGGCGACGGCCCCAACGGCTTCCATCAAAATGCCGCGCTTTTCAGGATCGCCCAAAGTGGGTGCCTCGTCCACCGGCTGTTTGGCCTCTTTACTCTTCCAAACTTCGTTACCCAGATTGTTGATCAGGGGCAGCTGCAGTTTGTCATCCCCCTGTGCCAACGCCGCCATGCGGATGCGCTCCATGACCGAATAGGAATATTCCAGACCGTAGCCCAGGCCGCCGGTGGTGGGATCGACGATCAGTTTGTCCATCGAGACCCCCAGGTTCTCCAGCAGGATGTTGCACTGCTTGGCCAGGTTGACATCAATCGGTGACGAAGAAATAATGGTGTGCCCGAAACCCATGGCAGCTGCACCGATGCCTTTGTGGTTTTTGTCTTCGACGGGGCCCAGAATCAGGTTTTTGCCCTGACACTCCTCGGCAATTTTCTTGAGCACCGCTTCGTCTTTTTCTACATTGGCCGTGCCCCAGATGATCAGCGGCACGTCGATGGCGTCGAGGACTTTCTTGACCGTGGCAGCCGCCTCATCGGCGCCGGCATCTTGGCCGTTGGGATCGGTGCTTTTCAGCTGCAGCACGATCATATCCGCCCCGTATTCATCAACGCATTTTTTGGCCCAGGCCGCCGGGTCTGAAATGACATCCTTAAACGGGCTGATGGCAGCTTCAGGCCATTCCTCCGGTTCCATATCCCATATTTCCATGGCAACCCTGGGTTTATGGGGCATTTCGCCTTCGAAACTGTAAAACGGGTAACAAGTGGCACCACCGACCGTGACGGACTTGTCGCCCTGTCCTAATGTAATTTCCTTTATTGCGCCGGAATATTTTTCTTTCGTGAATTCAAAACCCAATGTTACCTCCTTGTCTCTTTCCAACAGCTATTGAGGTGATTATTATAAAGTACTTCTCTTGACGTATCCCCATCCACAGCAGAGCAAACCCGCACGGGTGCTCCAGATTTTATCAAGCCTCCTTTCATGTTTTTTTATTTTATGAATCTACAGACGGTAGATATAATGTCTTTATCGCAGGTAGTGGGAAGAAAATCGCACCCCGAATCGGCGTTTCGGCGACCAATGCTCGAGAGCCGTTTTCGACGCTTCCCCGGATCCCCTATTATAAGCTAAATGCAGAATATTGCTATTTATCTAGGGAGGATGGCTTTGTCAAGAGCGGAGCTTCACTAAATCACAATTTCTTAATAAATCCGATTCATTATCCGTTTTTTTGACGGGCTTCAAGACGGGCCTTTAATTTGGGAAATTGATTGATGTCGGTGTGAGGTAAAAACAGGGCGGCAATATAATTATCCATGTAAGAGGGAGTGTCGGATAGTTCAAAATTGGTCATTTTTTCAGTCACCTCGACCACATCCTTACGAATCCGGTTGGTTAGACTGCTCATGCGGGCACCCATTAATGATCCGTTGCCGATAAATGTGACCTTAGCCGGATCCATTTCGGGTAATAATCCAATCACCATGGCCTTTTCCAAATCCACGTAGCTGCCAAAACCGCCGGCCAGGATAATATGCTCAATATCCTGTATGTTCATGCCGACTTCGGTCAACAGGGTCAT
>JASFEV010000045.1:0-21448 GCA_050124655.1 Desulfobacterales bacterium | reverse complement strand
CTCAACATTCTAACCGGTTTCGCCGGACAGATCTCTCTGGGCCATGCGGCTTTTGTGGGCATCGGGGCTTACACCGCGGCGATTTTGACGACCCGGCTGGGGGTGCCTTTTTTACTATGCTTGCCGTTATCCGGGCTGTCGGCTGCTGTTTTCGGGCTGATCGTCGGTGGGCCCTCGATGCGAATGAAGGGGCTGTATCTGTGTATTGCCACGCTGGCTGCGCAGGTTATTTTCGAGTTTATTTTCGTGCACTGGGAGTCGATGACCGGCGGTATCCGGGGCATCAACCTGCCCGCGCCTGTTGTGCTGGGCGTTGTCCTGGATAACGAATTCAAGTTCTATTTTGTGACCCTGGCGGTTGTCATCATCTGCGTGACCGCGGCGCGCAATATCTTCCGGACGCGGGTCGGTCGAGCATTCATTGCCATCCGTGACCGGGATATTTCGGCCGAGTTAATGGGCATCAACCTGTTGCGCTTTAAAATGTACGCCTTTGGCATCAGCTCCTTTATGGCCGGTGTGGCGGGATGTCTGTGGGTGAACTTTTTAAGAACCGTTACCCCCGAGCATTTTCCGCTCTTGGAGAGTATCCGTTACCTGGCCATGATTATCGTCGGCGGGCTGGGCAGTGTTCTGGGCGCCATTTTCGGCGCCATCTTTATGACCCTGGTGCCCGAAATACTCAAAAACACGCTGGGCCTGCTGGTTGACGCCTTCCCGCAAGCGATGGGATATCTGTTTCCGCTGCAACAGGTTGTTTTCGGTCTGCTGATCGTGGTGTTTCTGGTCTTCGAGCCCCACGGCCTGGCTGAAATGTGGCGTCGTTTGAAAGATTATTTTCGTTTGTGGCCCTTTGAGTATTAGGTGCTATCGGTATCCATATCTAAGGCACTTTGATTGTGTAGCAATCTGGCTTAAAGTGTTTGAATTATCCAGGTTGGGCCGGTTGCCCGTTGGTCGGTTAGCCGGTTAAAGAATTAAATCAGATTTGATCCTTTTTTTAACGGGCACAACGGGCACAACGGGTTAACCTAATTGATAACCTGAGTTTTTTTGTGACAAGTTGCTGTGTTGTAATCTGGAAACAACTAAAATCATCGCAACAGTAACCCAAAAGAAAGGAATCAGCTATGAGACACGCTAGAATTTTTATCGTACTGACGTTAATGCTGTGCTTATCTGGAACGGCGGGGATGGTGTTTGCCGAGGATGTCATTAAGGTGGGCGCCTGTCAGCCGATCACCGGGCGTTTTGCTTTTGCAGGCAAGCATTTGAATGCGGGACTGATGGATTCGTTAAATTATGCCAACGAACAGGGTGGTGTGGGTGGCAAAAAATTTAAATACATCTATGAAGACACCGGTTATGATCTCAAGCGGGCCATTGCCTCTTTTAAAAAGATCATGGCCCAGGAGCAACCGACCATGATGTACGGCGAGTCCACCGGCCAGGGAAAGGCCCTGGCGCCTGAGATCAACAGCCGTTACAAGGTGCTTTACGGGTCCACCAGCTTTTCAGAAGAGCTCAGCGTGCGGGAGAAAAATCCCTACATCTTTGTCAGCGGGCCGACCTACGCCCAGCAATTCGGCGTGCTATTGAAATACATTGCCAAGAATCCCAAGAAAGAAGGCGTGGCACCCAAAGTGGCATTCTTCTACAGTGATACCGAGTTTGGTCGTGACCCGATTCCGTTTGCCCGTAAGCTGGCCAAAGAGCTGGGCATCGAAGTGGTCGCCGAAGAAGTCACCAAGGTCGGGGCTGTGGATGTCACCAGCCAGCTGCTGGATCTTAAACGCAAAAAGCCCGACTACTGCATTTTTCAGGGCTACGTGGTTTCACCCATCCCGGAAGTGATTACCGGCGCCAAAGATTTCGGCCTGGATATCACCTTTATGGGCACTTTCTGGGCCATGAGCAAGATGCTGCTGGACAAGCTGGGCCCCGATGGAGAGGGTTATATGGGCGTTTCACCATACGCTTATTGGTATATGGATGACATGCCCATGATCAAGAACATCCAGACCTATAATCAAAAGCACCACCCGGAGGTGACCTATCGGCCCAACTCTTACCTGCAGGGCTGGTTTACCGGTATGGTTTTCGTAAAGCTGGCCCAAATCTGCCATGAAAAAGGCCTGCCGATCACCGGCGAAAATTTGAAGAACGCCATCCCGATGATCCAAAAATGGGATACCGGCGGCCTGGCCGGTGTGGTTAGCTTTGGCAACACCAATGCAACGGCCATGGGTAAGGTATACCGGGCCAAAGGTGGTAAGTTTGTGGCGGCATCGGATTGGATCTATCTTGAATAAACTTAAAGGGAGCCGGGTCCGGAAGCATTCTTACTTCCAGGCCCGGTCAGCACGCCACCCAATTTGATTTAACCATTCGATATAAACACTTGAGGCATCGGAAAGTTTTTAATGGCTCCGCGGAATAAATCATCAGTCCCGCTCAGGGCGGGATGCAAACTCATGCATAAGGGGTCGTAAGCAAAGAACAGATACCGTATATAAAGTAATGGGTCAGATAAAAGATCAACCTTGTGCCGATAAGCCGCTTCACCATTATTGACTGTTCTTTACCAACGTTTCCTAATGCATTCAAACTCCGCCATAGGCGGGGATAATTCATTCCGCTATTATGGAGCGTTTGGCAAAAAAATTCCTCGATCCATTAAATGTTAATAAAGCGCCGCAAGTGAATTAACAGGAGGACGGTTTGGCGCCCATTCTAGAGGTCAACAATATCGAGGTGATCTATAATAACGTGATCCTGGTGTTAAAGGGCCTTTCGTTGCAAGTACCGGAGGGCGCCATTGTGGCGCTATTGGGCTCCAACGGCGCGGGCAAATCCACCACCCTTAAAGCTATTAGCGGACTGCTGCCTCTCGAAGACGGCGAGATAACCGAAGGCGGTATTTATTACCGAGGAAAGTCTCTGGCAGGTCTGGCCCCGCATAAAATTGTGCGCCGCGGGATCTTTCAAATCATGGAGGGTCGGCATATCTTTGAGGATCTTACGGTCGAGGAAAATTTGACCTGTGGGGCATACACCCGCAGAGACCGCAGCGGGGTCAGTCGCGACCTGGATAAGTGCTTTGCCTATTTTCCGGTCTTAAAAAAGCGTCTGAAACAGACAGCCGGATATCTGAGTGGCGGCGAGCAGCAAATGCTGGCGATCAGCCGGGCGCTTTTGGCTCAGCCCCGGCTGATGATGCTCGACGAACCGTCGATGGGCCTGGCCCCTTTGCTGGTCGATGAAATCTTTGAGATCATTTGCCAGATCAACCAAAATGAGGGCACCACCATGCTGCTGGTAGAGCAGAACGCCCAGATGGCCCTGGGGATCAGCTCTTACGGCTACATCATGGAAAACGGCCGAGTGGTGCTGGACGGTCCGGTGGAGCTTTTGCTCAACGATCGCGACGTGCAGGAGTTTTACATGGGCGTGGGACATACCGACGGCAAGACCAGTTACCGCGATGTCAAGCACTACAAGCGGAGGAAAAGATGGTTGAGCTGAGCGGTAAAACCCTGATGCAGTCTTTCCTGGAGCGTGTCGCCGAGCGCGGCCCGCAGATCGCCCTGCGGGAAAAGAATTTCGGCATCTGGCAAACCGTCACCTGGAATCAATACCGGTCGCATGTCCAACACTTTGCGCTGGGGCTCGTGCAATTGGGATTCAAACGGGGCGATCACCTCTCGATCATCAGTGAAAATTGCTGCGAATGGCTGTACGCCGCTCTGGGCTGCATCAGTCTCGGCGGTGTGCCCCTGGGGGTTTACCCCACCAGCCCGTACCCGGAAGTCCATTATGTCGTCAAGCACTCCGATTCGGTGTTTGCGGTCTGCGAGGACCAAGAGCAGGCCGATAAGATTTTGGAAGTCTTGCAGGATCTTCCCAAGCTTAAAAAGATCATCGTCAAAGACATGAAGGGGTTGCGGAAATATCCAAAAAACAACATCATCTCTTTTGAAGCCGTGGAGGCGTTAGGCCGGAAGCTGGCGCAGGCGCAACCCGATCTTTTTGAACGCGAGGTGCAAAAAGGCCGGGCCGAGGATGTCTGCATGATGATTTACACTTCGGGCACCACCGGCCTGCCCAAAGGGGCCATGGTCAACCACCGTAACATCGAGGCCACGACCCGGGCGACCGCGGCGGCCCTGGAAGCTGATGAAACAGACAGCGTGGTGTCCTATCTGCCGCTTTGTCACGTTGCGGAGCAGATATTCAGCCTGTATCTACCGATTCATTTAGGCATTACGGTCAACTTTGCTGAAAGTGTGGCCACCATCCAGAGCGATCTCAGAGAGATTGCACCGACCGTTTTTCTGGGCGTTCCCCGCATCTGGGAAAAGCTTCAAAACTCCATTACAGTCAAAATTAAGGATTCCAGCTGGCTCAAACGCTGGCTCTTTCGTCAATGCCTGCAAATTGGCTACCGGGTCTGTGACCGACGGTTGGCGAAAAAGAACATCAGTCCGGGCCTAAAGATAGGCGTGTGGATTACCTACGGGCTGATGTTTCGGGCGCTGCAAAATTATGTGGGGCTTCGCAAAGTGCGTCTGTGTTTTTCAGCGGCGGCCAAGGTCAGCCCGGAAGTGCTGCGCTTTTTTCACGCGATCGGCATTCAGGCCAAGGAAGGCTACGGTATGACCGAGTGCACCGGGCTTTCTTTTATCCACATGGGCGATGATATCAAGTTAGGCACAGTGGGCAAGCCGATCAACTGCATTGCCTATCAGCTTGGCCCGGATGGGGAGCTGATGAAGCGCGGGCCGAGCATCTTTGTCGGTTATTATAAAAATCCCGCGGCCACTGAGAAAACCGTTGTGGATGGGTGGCTTCTGACCGGCGATATCGCCGAGGTGGACGCCGATGGACACCTGTCCATCGTAGACCGCAAAAAAGATATCCTGATTACCTCGGGCGGTAAAAATATCGCGCCGTCGCTGCTGGAAAACGAGTTAAAAGTCAGCCCCTACATCAAAGAGGCCATTATTTTAGGCGATGGCCGAAAATTTGTTTCCGCCCTGATTCAAATTGACCTTGAAAATACGGGCAAGTGGGCCACCGACCAGCGCCTGCCGTATACCAATTTTAAATCGTTGGCCAATTTGCCCGAGGTGCGCCGGATGATTCAGCAGGAGGTGGACCTTGTCAATGAGCGCTTCGCCAGAGTGGAAAATGTACGCAAGTTTCACCTTCTGACCAAGGAGCTGGATCATGATGACGATGAAATGACAGCCACCATGAAGGTCAGACGCGCCAACATCTATGAAAAATTTGCCAAAGAGATCGAATACATTTATGGAACAGACGAATCCAGTATTTGAGAGATCGAGGCGTTTTCAAAATTCGGTTGCTACATGAATCATCAGTCTGCCTCTGGCGGGTGCAAACTTAAGCAAAAGGGAGCGTAGCGAAAGAACAGTAAATTGCAGAAAACTATCCAGGCATGTCTACAATTTTTATCCTCGAGTGCCGACACGCCAATTAAGAAACCGATAACACTTTGAAATTATGATTAGTTTAAAAAGCCAGGCTTCTGCACAAATTTTGCACTAGCAGTTTCAGACTAAAAAGATGCTGAAATTATCGATGCCGTTATTTTTCTATATTAAAAGGCAAAATATGGTATAAGGCCAGATGGAAAAAAAAGAGGAGGAAAGATACCATGTTTAAAAAGTTATGCATTAAAGCATTGGTAACCGTATTGGCTGCTGTCATGCTGCTTATTTGGGCCTGCGCCAGTAGCAATCAAAAATATGCAGATGAGTATTATCAACAGGGGTTGGATTTTTATAAAAGCATGGAGTATGAACGCGCCATCGATAGTTTTGCAAAAGCGCTGGAAATCAATCCTAAAGATAAGGAAAATTATAAGTTCTACTTTATGAGAGGAAGATCATATTTAAGAAATCGACAATATGATCAAGCCGTAAATGATTTCAGCGCGGCTCGTGAAAAATGCCCGGATAGGGATAAAGAAACCCAATTTTTAATCTTTGAATCAAGAGGCAATGCCTATCATGCCCTCAATAAAAATGATGAGGCCATTAAAGATTTCTCAGATGCGATTGCCCTGAATCCCAAACACGAGCACATTAAATATATTTATTACAATCGCGGCTGGGTATGGCAAAATAAGAAAGAATACCAAAATGCATCCCAAGACTTTTACGCCGCTCTGGCCATTGATTCGGCCTTTGCCCCGGCGTACTATGGACGGGCGCATTCCTGGTACAAAATGGGAAATTTGGAAAGAGCCCTGGAAGATGCCAAAGCAGCTCGGCGGTTAGAGCCCACTGACAAAAAGTATGAAGATCTTGTGTTTGAGCTCAGAGCCAAAATGAAAAAATAGAAACAACAGTAATTTTAACAAATCCCTGCCGGGTCAATTTCAAAAATACAAGAACCTATCTCAAAAATAGTAGATTACGCCCAAGAGCGCGACGTAAACCGATTCAAAAACGGAGCATACACGTTAGTATTCGAGTATTTTGAATCGGTTTACAACAAAGCCCTTGGGCGTTAGATGCATTTTTGAGATGGGTTTTATTTTACTTTGATGGCCACCAGCGTTACATCATCGCAAAACGGAAATGGAATAACACGCTTAAAGCTTAGGTGTGGGGCTGCTTTTGTCGGAGTGAGCAAAAAATAACCGAGTTTTTCTGTTTAATCCAGCGCATTTACAATTCGGCAGGATTTTCAGCCAGGTTGTTCGCAGCAATGATATCTGTCGAACTGAAAGTTAAGATAGTATCGAGGGCGGCCTAAAAGAAAACAGGGCGCAAGTTACCCTCCGCCCCGCAAAATCGTTTTTTGAAAGTAAAAGTAAGGATGGGTCGTAATATCGCAGTCAAATCTTGAAGCGGCTAAAATACCGCTCAACTTGCTAACAAAGAGATTTTAATCTTATGTTTTACCCGAAAGGGTTTTAAATTCTTTTGCAAATCTTTGATATTCAGCATCCAGCTTGTCTAAGACCTGGGGCGTGATCTCACTGCCCATTTCTATTTTCATCTGGGTCCATTTTTCCATTAAAGAATTTAATTTGGTCTCTAATTCAGCTTTCTGACCATCTTCGGCCTTGGCATATTCCTGGACCGCAGCGCCAAATTGCTCTATAAACTCCGTCATTTTCTGCTTTTCCTGCGAATTACTACAGCCAAAGAGAAAGACAAGCCCCGCAATCGCCGCCAGTACCACTACAAAGTTTAGTTTAGATTTGAATTTTAGCATTTAGAGCCTCCAACAATGATTTGATGAGCGTAACGTTACTGAATCATATTCAACAAGTATAAACAGTCTGAACGATTTAAGCCGACTCCATTCTATATAGAATTAAATTTAAGAAATCAACTAAAATTTGAAGCCATATTTAATTTTTCTTGATGAACAAAATTCAGGTATTAACGGATTATTTAAACCGATCTTTTTTTCCGGTTTCTTTCCAGCTGAGATAGGCGTTTATTTCGCCTTTGAGGGAGTTCATAATGGTGGTTAAGACCGCCAGATCATCCAAATATCCGACAATGGGAATGAAATCCGGGATCAGATCTGCGGGCAGAATGAAATAGAGCAATCCGCCGCCGATCATAGCGATATTGGCCGAGTGAAGTTTGTAATTGCCTTTGACCGCATCTTTGAATAGCGCGTTAAGCGCGCGCACATTTTCAAGGACCTTTTTCAGCGCCGGATAGGCTTTATTGATTTTATTGCGAATGGCGTCATCGTTTATAAATTCGGAAAAATCCTTGCCTTTGGTGAACCGAAGCATGCGATCGTAGTTCTTGCGTCGTTCGGCATCGCCCAGTATGTGGTAGGCCTGATTGAGCACTTTGGTTCTTTCTTCCGCTTCCGCGGTGTGGCCGGGATTTTTATCTGGATGCCAGCGCTTGACCTGCTTGAGGTAGGCTTGCTTGATCTCCTCGGGCGCGGCTTTAGGATCGATTTCCAGCAATTCATAATAATTGACAAATTTTTTGGAGGTATCGTTCATCTTATTTTTAACCGCCTGTTTTTGGTTCTCAGGTCGTCGCATCCGCTGTCATCCGAGCCACTATAAGTGAATAAAATGCCGACGTCCATTGTTTTATTCTTCTACGCCTAAATACGATTGATATCTGCGCATAAGCGGTTGCAATAATCGTCAGAATACCATAATAGGCAGGCCTCATACTTTTGGGTACCAAACACGTTTTTGGGATGACAGAATAAATAGGACGCGGGAAGCCTTATTCCATGACCGATCCACATGTCTTAAAAAACCAGACAGCGCGCCTCACTGTGCTGGCCCTTATTATTGGAGCAGTGCTAATCAGCTTTTCCGGTGTCTGGGTTAAAGTGGCCCATGTCGCGCCAAATGTCTCGGCCTTTTACCGTGTTTTTTTCGGCGGTGCCACTTTACTGGTTGCGGCGCTTTACCGCCGCGAACTGCGATGGGTTGGGATACGCCATGTGTTGGTGAGTCTGTTATGCGGTTTTCTGCTGGCCCTGGACCTGTGGCTTTACCATCACAGCATTCAATATATCGGCCCCGGGCTCGGTACGATTCTGCCCAACTTTCAGGTGTTCATCCTGGCGGCAGTCGGGATTTTGTTTTTTAAGGAGCCGCTGCGGTTGATCTATGTATTTTCACTGCCACTGGCATTTATCGGTTTGTTTATGATCGTGGGAATTAACTGGTCCAATCTTGAACCGGCCTATCACATCGGTGTTTATTATGGCCTGGCGGCAGCGGTCTGTTATGCCGGATTTTTGCTGTCGCTTCGTCAGCTGCAGACCGACCAGATGGGCATCTCATTTTTTTATGTGCTGATGATGGTGTCGCTGACCACTACCGCATTTTTAGGTGCAGACATTGTTTGGCGTCAGGATTCCTTTCAGATTCCCGATTTGCAGAGTTTTTTAGCCCTGATCGCCCTGGGCTTGCTGAGCCATACCGTAGGCTGGCTCCTAATCACCAATGCCCTGCCGAAAATTCGCGCTTCCTTTTCTGGATTAATTCTATTGCTGCAGCCCTCGCTGGCGTTTGTCTGGGACGTTTTATTTTTTCAACGACCGACCACGCTGCTAAACTGGCTGGGGGTGGCGATTGCCATGGTAGCCATCTATATGGGCATGGCCCGACAATCGACCACCCGTCATTAAGTGAGGCGCAAAGCGTTCGGCTTCAAAAGGTCAGGTGCGGCCGCATTAATTTTCATGCAGGATTGAGGAGGTGCTTTTGAAAGAAGTACTGCTGCTTCCAGGCGATGTGTTTTTGACATACGGAGCCGGTTTTTTTTCCAAACTCATCCGGTTTTTCACGCGCACCATCGGTGAGAGTAGAACAAAAGTGAACCACACCGGGATTGTGGTGACCGAAGGGGATCTGGAGAGCTGCCAAGTTGTCGAAACCCTGCTGCGCGTGCGCAAACACAGATTGTGGAAACGGTACGGCCCTTTCAGTCATGACAAGGTCGCGATCTATCGCCCGATCAACCTCACACCAAAAGAAACAGATATCATTGTTGCCAAGGCAGTCGAACAGGTGGGCAAGAGATATGGTATTTTTTCGGTAATCGGACATTTGCTGGATTGGCTGCTTTTAGGGGCGTACGTTTTCCGCAGAATCATGCAAAACACGAACTACCCGATCTGCTCCTGGCTGGTCGCCTATGCTTTTGCAAAGGCAGGGAAGTACTTCGATGTTGAACCCGGTGCCGCGCAGCCCGACGACATCTGGGATTTTATCCAACAAAACCCGGATAAGTATCAGATGATCCACCCGCTTAAGCAGATCTGGCAGCTGTCGGATTCGTGACCAATGTGGAGTGGCGCGTTAAGCTGAGATGTGAAATTTGTAATTTTCGTATAGACCTTTCAAATCTACCAGTCGTATCCTTTCTTGAATTTGGTCTCCCAATCGACGTTATCCTAAATTTACGTTGACAAATAAAAGAGATGCGTATTATAAAACAACCGGTTGGTATATTATTATGGAGAAATAGGTGGCTGCCAAAGGGATTAAAACACGACAGAACATCATTGAAAAATCACTGCAGCTATTCTGCGTCAAAGGCTATTTCAATACCTCAATCAATGACATTACAGCCGCCACTGATTTGACCAAAGGCGGATTCTACGGGCATTTTGCCAGTAAAGAAGACCTCTGGTATGCGGTTTACGATGAGGCCATGCGTATCTGGCGGGATGTCGTATTTGAAGGTATCTCCGCCGCCTCTGACCCTCTGGAGCGCATCCAGATCCTGATTGAAAATGATATTAAAAACAAACTCGGAAACCAGGTGTTTGAGGGCGGCTGCTTTTTTCACAGCATGTTAGTGGAGCTAGCGGGCCAATCGGCTGCCCTGAGCAGTCATCTGATGCGTGGATTCGATCAGCTGGCCGGCCTGCTGTGCAACTGGTTGAAACAGGCGGATCAGCTGGGGCGGCTCAAAGAAAACCTGGATTTCAATGCCATTGCCCGCCATATCATCATTGCGCTAAACGGCACGGCCGCACTGCATGCCTGCAGCCGCGACCCCGCCATATTGGAACAGGCTGTCAACGAGCTTCGTTTCTACGTCCAGCAGTTGCAAAAATAAAAAGCCCTTTTTTATCCTTTCCAATTAAATATACCAACCGGTTTATATATTATTCCGATTTATCTCAAAATATCCTGTCTACCTACTTCATAGATTTCCGCTACTTATTTAGTATATATCTCAAAAATTTTTAATCATTTTTTTCATCGCAAGATAAGCAGCTAAGTCCTTTTGACCCTGATAAGTTCAGTATTGCCGTGTTCTATTTTCAACCGGCAAACGGGCTAACGGGTAACGGGCTCAACCGAATAACCTTAGATGCATTTTTTAATAGGTTTAATAAATTAAAGTTTTTCAGTGGTTATGACGATAATAAGTTTAGAAGACGAATTTGTCTCCAGGAGCCGCCTATGAAAAAACTAATTTTTGTTCTGGTCATCATTTTACTGCCTGCCATCGCTTTTGCCAATTTCTCCATCAAGTTTGACAATACCACTGATAAAAAGATGTTTTACCTGCTTTACTGGATCGATCACACATATGATTGGCCGCATCCGTTTAACCTGGCGGGTGGCGAGCTGAAGGCTTCCGAAACGGTGGACTTAAATGTGAGTCTGACCAACGGGCAATACTATGTGGTCTGGCACGATGATGCCGGCTGGAAAAACAAAGTGGACATGAATGTCAAAGACGATATCAAATCGGTTACGGTGACGCCGATTAAAAGCAGTATGAAAAAATAACAAATGGGCGACAGCCCATAAATTGTCTGGCCGAACGTGCCACGGCAGTACCCGACAGGGGGTTTGAAAAGAGGAATCAGAATAATTCTGGTTCCTTTTTTTTAGAACTCATCACAAATATCTGGACGGACGCCCATAAAATTATAAGTTTCTCATTAATCTTCATGCAAACAAGTTTGAATCTCACATGAAAATTAATGAGATAAAATGATTTTCATCTTTTTACATGATAGGTAGTTTGATCGACCTATCGGACTTATTTAGCCTGGATTTGTTAAGTGCTAACACCATTTCTCATTAATCTTCATGCAAGTATGGTTGAGCCTTGCACGAGTTGGAGGTTTTCATATGCAAGGCATTTAAGGTCGAGGCGATAGTGAACTATGCCTCGGCCTTAATAACGCAGCTTCTCATTAATCTTCATGCAAGGCTTCAACCTGGACGCGGCATGTGTTACTTGGAAACGCACCCGCAGGGGACATGGTGTCTTGGGTGAGGATATTGACACAGCCGCCGTTGTCGACCCCGTCTGCATCCGGCTGATACCAGGCGCCCGCATCCAGGCTGACCACGCCGGGCATGATGTGATCGGTGACTTTGGCCCGGGTACGCAGACGACCCCACTCATTGTAAACCAGCACAGGATCGCCGGTCGCAATACTGCGAGCGGCGGCATCTACCTCGTTTAACCAGATGCAATCTTCGGCCTTTTTTTTCAGGCGGGCAATGTTGTCGAACTGGGAATTGACCCGGGTCTTCGCATGCGGGCTGACCAGTTGTAGCGGAAATTCATCAGACGGGTCATCTGCCGGCCCTTCCCAAGGATCGAGGTGCTGGGGGATAGCCGGAATTTGCGGGTTTTTCATCTGCGCAATTTTGTGGCTGTAGATTTCAATTTTACCGCTGGGGGTTTCAAAGGGGTAACACTCAGGATCTTCGATCTGCTTTTTAAAAGCCACTCGGGGCTCTCCGAGTTCCACGCGATAGACACCTTTTTGCCGAAAGTCCTCCGGATCAGGGAAATCCGGCGTGGCCGCCAGAAATGAATCCAGCCACTGCCGGTCGGAACGATCATTATAGCCCTCAATGCCCAGGCGCTCTGCAAGCTCGGTAAAAAGCGCCAGATCCGAACGGGTCTCCGGTAAGGGTTCGATGACCTTGTTCATATAGATGCAGTAGGGGCCGCCCAGCCAGGGCTGGCCGATATCTTCCTGCTCCATATAATGACTGATGGGTAGCACGATGTCGGCAAAGCGGGCGGTGGGAGTTAAAAATAGCTCATGCACGACCATATATTCCAGGGCTTCGAGGGCTTTGACGCCTTTGTTGATGTTTTGAAACTGATTTAACATGTTGCAGCCGACAACATAAAGCAGTTTAATGTCGGCCGGATAGCCGCCGGCCCGCCCCTTTAACAGGGTGTCGTAAATTTCACTGACATGCACCGCCGGGTTTTCTTTTTGCGGTACGGGCAATGACGCCTCCAAATCCCCCAGATCCATGCGGTCGGTGCCCCCGGCGACATGGCCGCCGACATTGCCGATATTGGCGGTCATGGCGGCCAGGGTGATGGCGGCACGATGGAACTGCTCCCCGAATGCACTGCGGCCCGGCGCCCAGCCGGTGCACAGCGCCGCCGGCTTTAAGCGTGCGTAATTCCGCGCCAGGTCTACGATGTCTTCCACCGGCACACCGCTGATCTGTGCGGCCCACTGCGGGGTTTTAGGAACGCCGTCGGCAATTCCCATGACATAGGACTTAAATTCATCAAATCCAAAAGTGTAAGCGGCGATGAAGCGCTGGTCGTAGAGATCCTGATCGATCATGACATGGGCCATGGCCATCATCACCGCCGTGTCGGTGCCCGGTTTGACGGCGATCCAGCGTTCAGCCAGTTTTTCCCCTGATAAGGTTAAGCGTGGATCCACGGAGATGATTTTCACGCCGTTTTTTTGGGCCTGCCGAAGATAGGCTGCGGTATAGGGACGAAAACGGGAGATTAGCGGATCCCAGCCCCACAAAATAATATATTTAGAGTGCAGCAGATTGTCGCGGCTGTTGGCTGTAAACCGGCTGCCGAAGGTGGTTTCACAGGCAAATCGGGCGCCTTCCATGGAGGTGCTGCCCCAGACCGTGGTGCACCCGCCAAACAGGTTAAAAAAGCGCTGAGCGGTTTTTAAGCTATTGTGCAGGGCGCCTTCGTTGGCAAAATAATTCATCAGCAAGGTGGCATGAGGCCCATGCTTTTCTTTGACCTGCTTCAATTTAAGCGCCACTGTGTCCAGGGCCTCATCCCACGAAATAGGTTCAAATTGCCCCTGGCCGCGGGGACCGGTTCTTTTTAAAGGACGCGTGAGGCGATCTTTGGCATAAACGACATCTTTCTGGGAAAGACCCCGAATGCAGGCGGTTAAACTTCGCTCGCGCTTGCTTTCGGTGCGAATGCGGGTGATCCTGCCGTCGGCAACATGCACCTTGAGCAGGCAGCGCGCTCCGCAATCAAAAGAGCAGGTGGTGGTGATTACTTTTTCATTTGCTGATTTTGTTACATCCATGTTGACTGTCTGTAAGCTTGTTAAACGTGTCGAATCTGATTTGCCCGGCAAGGTTGCTTTTTTACTGTCATGCCCGCGTAGGCGGGCATCCAGATACAAACATGCTTACCGGTCATTTTAGCATGGAGGCAACCCAGAGCACATGTATATATTTTTTCTTATATCCCTATACACAATCTCAAAAGATCGTGCCACCCGAAACTTGCGGGATTAAAATTATCGTCCGCCCGGTAACGTGTTTTGTTGACATCCATCTTTGTTTTTTTAAATATTGATTGCGGTGAGATCGCGATTGAGCTGCCAATTTCAACCCTTTCACATTTACGGAGGTCGTCATGAACGGCAAAAACAGCTCCACTTTTTCGCGGCGTGAATTTATTCAAATGGTTGCCGCCGTCACCGCTGCTGTATCGGTTGACTGGACCCAGGTAAAAGGCCTGGCTGCTGCTATTGAGCCCAAAAAAGACTTTCCGGTGGTTATCATCGGAGGCGGACTGGGCGGTTTGAGCGCCGCGGCCCATCTGGCCCAAAGCGGCTTCCCGGTCACTTTAATCGAGCAACATGACCGCCCCGGCGGATACGCTACAAGCTTTGATCGAGATAAATATACATTCGAGGTCTCTTTGCATGCCACGTCTGGTGCCCGGGGTGAACTAAAAGAGTCCTTTGAAGGAGCAGGCCTGTTGGATAAAGTCGAGACCGTCGAGCTACCCGAGCTGTGCCGCATCATCACACCCGACCACGACATGACCTGGCCTCAGAAAAATCCGGCAGCCATTGTCGAGCAGCTGACTCTATTATTTCCCGAGGAGGCCGAAGGCATCCGGGGATTTTTCGATGAGATTTTAGGTGTCATCGATGAGGCCATAAAGCCATTTGACCGTGATTCCTGGTGGGATTTGATTCGTTTTCCGATGACTCACAAAAACATGTGGGCCATCCGAAAAGATACCTTAGCGCAGGTACTCGATCGATATACCCAGAATCCCAAGCTGCGCTCGATTTTATCTACGTTTTGGCCTTACTACGGGCTGCCGCCATCCAAGCTTTCCGGTTTTTATTACGCCGTCGCCACAGCCGGCTTCATTCGATTCGGCGGTCATTACATCAAACACCGCTCCCAGGACTTGAGTGATGCTTTAATGCAGAGCATCGAAGACGCCGGCGGGCAGGTGTTGCTGAATGCCGAGGTCATCGACATAGCCCTCAAAGATGGTGCTGTCACCGGAGTGGTGCTCGCTGACGGGAAAAAGCTTAACGCCAAAGCGGTGATTTCCAATGCCAGTGTGCCCAAGACGCTGGATTTACTTGCACGCGACACAGCCCCCGAGGATTTGCCGCGCAAAGCAACCCAATACACGGAGAAGATCAAAGCCTATCGTCCGTCTATATCTTCTTTTTTAGTCTGGCTGGGTCTCAACCGGGACATCCGCAAAGCAGTCAAAGGTTATGAAATCTTTGTCAGCGAACACTACGATCCGGAACAAAGCTATCAGGCTTTTTTAGCCTGCGATCCAAGCAAGAGCGGATTTGGCGTTACCGTTTACGACCACGCTTTTGAGGGCTACTCGCAGCCAGGCACCTCAACGGTCCAGCTGCTGATACTCAGCGGCTATGCGCCCTGGAAACCGTATGCAGATGATTATTTTGCCGGCCGCAAAAAAGCGTATTTGAAACAAAAAGAAAAAATTGCGCGGGCCCTCATCGAAAAGGCCGAACAAAGGGTCATTCCCGGCTTAAGTTCCATGATCGAAGTTATGGAGGCCGCCACCCCGTTGACCAATATTTATTACACACAGAACCCGGAAGGCGCCATATACGGTTATGAGCAATCGATGGACAATGCTTACATGAACCGGCTTGAAAACACCACGCCATACAAGGGTCTATATCTGGCGTCGGCATGGACCAACCCGGGAGGGGGCTTTCAAGCCTGCCTGGATTCCGGTGCATGGGCATTCAAAGCACTGGTTAAGGACTGGGGAGGCTAGGCGTTCGTATAGTCTAAGTGCACAGCTGATAATTATGATTGAAACTTATAATTTTATGGGCGTCACCTAGCTTACAAACTGGTAAATGAATATGTTAGAGCGGTATTATCCGATTGTTGATGATGTTGAGGCATTTATAGAAGCTGCCAGCCGGCCCCAGCCGCTGTTTGCCTGGACCCATATACTTAGGACCACATCCCGGCAACTGATCGATGTCCTCACGTCGGACGGTTATGAGCTGACCCCGTTGGACTGGCATCCGCAGGCCTATCGGGTGAACTGTCAACATGCAGATGAACGCCTGGGCCGCCACTGGACCTATCTGGCCGGCTGGTTTCATATCCAGGAAGCCAGCTCGATGATCCCGGCCCTCATCCTGAATCCGCAGGCCGGCGAGCGTGTTCTGGATCTGTGCGCGGCTCCGGGCAACAAGACCGCCTTGATGGCACAGGCCCTGGAGAACCGGGGCACAGTGGTGGCCAACGATGTTTTCTGGGAGCGTATCCGACCGCTGCGGTCCGCCATCGACCGGCTGGGGTTGCTCAATGTCAGTGTAACCTGCCACGACGGCACTGCTTATCCGCGGGCGGCCGGTGAATTTGACTGTGTTCTGGTGGATGTGCCCTGCAGCTGTGAGGGCACCAGCCGCCGCTTTCCGGGTATCTTGAAGAGAGCGCCCTTCCAACACATGCCGAAACGGTTCCACAAACAACAGCTGCTGCTGGAAGCGGCCATCCGCCGCTGCCGGTTCGGTGGCCGTATTCTATACAGCACCTGCACCTATGCGCCCGAAGAAAACGAGGCCGTTGTCGACGCCGTGCTCAGAAAAATGCCCGGATTGGTTCGTATTTTACCGGTCAGCCTGCCGGGATTAAACAGCACACCCGGGTTGACGGACTGGGCGGGTGAATCCTTTCATACTGATCTTCAACACAGCCTTCGAATCTGGCCCCATCTAAATGACACCGGCGGATTTTATATCGCCCTTCTGGAAAAGATCGGTGGTAGCTCCCGTAAAAAGATTCAGCCGCCCGAAATTGTGCAACCCGATTTTCAAACCGCCGCCGGCAGCACCCAGCAGCGGCTGGACGATGCCGGCCGCATGTTTGATATCCTTGCCGAGCGCTTCGGCATCGAGCGCGCTGCCTTTGACGGCTTGCAATTTTTGGAAAAAAGCCGGCGCGATATCTATGCTGTGGCCGCCGATCACCAACCGCCCCAGATGGCCAAATGCATCAGCGGACTGCCGCTGTTTCATATGCATTTTAAATATCCCAAACCGACCACCTCATGCGCAGCCGCCTTTGGTCGCAAAGCCGACCGCAACGTCATCGATGCGTCTTACGACCAGTTGCAAGCTTATCTGGCCCGCAAGCCGTTTACCCTCCAAAAAGATCAGACCCGGGCCTGCAATGGCAGCGGTTACGTGCTGGTACGCCACCAAAATGTCGTTCTGGGTGTCGGTTTTTATGATCAAAATCAAGGTGTTGTCGCCAGTTTGCTCCCAAAAAGCATGACTGTAATGTAAGTTTGCTCCCGCTGATTAGACCTAAATTCCAAAAATCTGAGCCACTTCTAAAAAAATGCATATGTTATGCTCCCGCAAACCCGCCCGCCTCGACTTGCTGTCTCGCATGGCGGGCGTGCGGCACCAAGACGGTGGGGGATTTAAATTTTAAGCTTTTTTTCTTTGCGACTTTGCGGCTGTGCGAGAGGCTAAAGCTTTAAATCATTCCAGGAGATTAGCGTTGCCTTGTAAGGTCCCGCCACCTGTTGCGACTAAGGCATCTAAGATCTGACTTTTAATAAAAAATGCTTATCTTAACCCTAAATATTTTCGCAAACCCATTGTAATAGATGGAGTTCAAAATGATGAAAACGATATTTACAATTGGTGCATTCATTCTGATAGGCGTTGCCCTATTTGGATTTCAAAAAATAAACGCTAAACAAGAAGAAAAGAGTTCCCAAATGAAAACAGATGCTAAAGATTTTAAAACTGCAACGTTTGCCGGTGGCTGTTTCTGGTGTGTTGAATCGGATTTTGAAAAAGTTGACGGTGTGATCGAAGCTGTATCCGGGTATGCCGGAGGTGATGAGCCCAACCCGACTTACAAGCAGGTTTCGGCTGGTGGAACCGGTCATACCGAAGCGGTTCAGATAACCTATGACCCGGACAAAATCACATATAAAGAACTGCTGGATGTGCTTTGGCGACATATGGACCCAACCGATGCCGGTGGGCAATTCGTCGATCGCGGTTCTCAATATCGACCGGCCATTTTTTACCACGACGAGGAGCAGAAGCGTATTGCAGAAGAATCCAGAGCGGAGCTGGAAAAATCCGGTCGTTTTTCAAAACCGATTGATACCGAAATTGTCCCTTTGACGGAGTTTTATCCGGCCGAGGAATATCACCAGGATTATTACAGCAAGAACCCCATACGCTATAAAATGTATCGTTACGGCTCCGGCCGTGATCAGTTTCTGAAAAGCAAGTGGGGCGATGAGGCCAAACCTTCTGCTCAGACGACGACGTCCGGCGATAATCCCAAATATTCAAAGCCTGATGATGCGGAGCTCAAGAAACGGTTAACGCCCATGCAATACAAGGTCACTCAGAAAGACGGAACAGAGCCCCCTTTCAACAACGAATATCACGACAATAAGAAAGAGGGGATCTATGTGGATATCGTCTCCGGTGAGCCGTTGTTTTCCTCGACGGACAAGTTTGATTCCGGCACCGGCTGGCCCAGTTTTACACGACCGCTGGTTCCTGAGAATATCGTCGAACACGAGGATCGCAAGTTTTTTATGGTGCGGACCGAGGTGCGCAGCAAGCATGCCGATTCGCATTTGGGGCATGTGTTTCCGGATGGTCCGGCACCCACCGGTCTAAGGTATTGCATTAATTCGGCCGCCTTGAAGTTTATACCCAAAGAAGATTTGCAAAAAGAAGGGTATGGCGAATACTCCAAGTTGTTTGAGGCCAAATCTGCTCAAACTGTGAATTAATTGTCATTAAAATCAAAAAGGGAATCCGCTTAAACGGATTCCCTTCTGCCAAATATTTCCTCAAAGAATATAAGATTGCACCTGTTGTTCTTGTTATCGGCTGGTTGAGCCCGTTACCCGCTTGTCCGCCTTTGGTGGATTAGACCGTTTTCCCGTTAAAAATAGAATAACACCGATTTTAACCGGCCCAACGGGCCTGTCCGGCAAACCATACAATATTAATCAACCAGGTCGCGAATACGCTGAATCAATCGCTTGATATCCTCCAGGCCGGTATCGGGGTGGTTAAACACCATGCGCAAATATCTGCGGCCGCCAAATTCGGTGGTCGACAGGTAAAAATCGCCCTGGGCGATCAATTTATCTCTGACCCCCAGCTGGAGCGCATCACTGCCATCGATGCGAAAACAGAGAATGTTGCTCTGCGGTGCCACAGCGCACGCAAACTCCGGTTGTGCTTCGATAAAGTCATAGGCCTGCTGGGCCCGTTCATATTGATCGTCAACATGCTTTTCCAGTCCCTGCTCGCCCAGTGCCGCTAACACGAAAAACCATTTTAATCCCAGACCCGCTTTGGTGCACTCCACCGTGCGGTGGATAAAATCATAACCGGGCTGATCTTTGTCATGAAAGATATAGCTAGCATCCTGCTGGAAGGCCTGATCGATGGTGCGGGCGTCTTTGACCAGAACGGCCGTGCATAAAGACGGGGTGCGCAGTAACTTATGGGCATCCCAGATCAGTGAATCCGCCAGTTCAACACCGTCCAGCCGTTTTTTATGCTTTTTTGAGAGCAGCGCGCTGGCGCCGTGGGCCCCATCGATGTGAAACCACACCTGTTGCGCGTTGCAAAATTCACCCATCTCACGGATGGGATCATAGAGCCCGGCAGCCGTGCTGCACCCGTTGGCCACCACAGCCAAAACCGTTTTGCCCTCATCTTTTATACGCGCATACACTTCCGGCAATTTTTCGGGAACCACCACCCCCCGGTCATCCACCGCCAGGGGATAAATCGCATTGCAGCCCAGGCCCATGATACCGGCTGCCCGTGAGATGGAGTAGTGGCTTTCAGCAGGGGCCAGCAGCACCAGATCGCCGGGATTGCCGTCCTGCCAGGCCTGCGGCGCAACACGGCTGCGCGCTGCCAGCAAAGCGGTCAAATTGGCCAGCGAGCCGCCGTGGGTTAATACCCCGCCGCCGAAAATCGGGTCGGTATCTTTCGGTTCTCTGAGTGGCTGCGGCCGCCAGCCCACTTTTTCCAATAACCAGCTGATGATGGTCCACTCGATGCTGGCGGCACCCGGCCCCATTTCATAAATAGCCATGGGGTTGTTGGTAAAGCCGTCGATCAGCGAAGCCAGGGCGCCGGCATAATGGGATGTTCCCACCTGGTGGGCCAGATAGGCCGGATGCAGCAGGCGCGTGGTGGATTCCAGATATTTGGCTAAAAACTGTGCCAGACGCTCGCCACTCAATCGGCCGTTTGAGATGTAGGTCTTTAAATCCAGCTCAGATACCAGTTTTTCCAGCGGGATCTGATGGATGACCGGCTTTTGTCGGCTGACGGACTCCTGGTAGTATTTTTCCAAAGCGGTGATAACGATTTCAGCATCCGATAAAAAAGACATTTAGACAGTTTCTCCTTTTTCAATTTACTTCAGTTTGGCTACCTTTTTTTTATAAAATCGGCTGGCTTTAGCGCGGTTGCCGCAATCACGCATGTCACACCAGCGCCGGCTGCGATTGCGGCTGGTATCCAGAAAAAGCCATCCGCAGGTCGGGTCCGCGCATTTTTTTACCTGCTTGAGTTCCTTTGAAACCATCAGGTCGGCAGCAGAGCGAATAACCGGGTTAAGCATCCAGTCCAATTTTTCTTTATTGCCCGTTGTTTCCAAACAAAAGCCGTCATCTGTTTTGATAATGGTGGACTGCATCAGGGCGCCGGCCAGATATTCATTAAAAACCGCTAAATCCTCTTGGGACTGAGCCCGGCCTTCCGGGGTAATCGTAAAGATGCGATAGATAGCTTCCCGCAGTTCAATGGCGCGTCGGTGTACGCTTTTGGCTTCAGCAGGGTGCCGGACAGCTCTGTGGGATAAAATTTTAGCCTCGTCAGCGCTGATCGTACCCACATGCCGGCTCCATACCACCAGGTCTTTATAATTATTTAAATATTCACCCATGTCTGCGCAGCCGTAACAATCGACCGTATTCACAAAGTCTAGACACAAAGATCCCCCACATAATTTGATGCTACCCGCATCCTTTTTTTTGCTCACTGAATTTCCCCTTAAAAAATATTATAACCGTCAAAAATAGCTTGACAGGTTAGAATGTGGCGCGTATAGATATAACTGGCTAATGCATAATAGATGGTTAGGTTCTTGTCAACCCTTTTAGCCGAGAGCGATTAGGGGATCGTCAAAATACACCCAAACATTCCAACGAAGGAGGTGTAACCCATGGGTAATCAAAATGTAAGCCAAAAAATGAAGGGTGGATGCTTGTGTGGAAACGTTCAATTTAAAAACAATTGGCCATGTGTGGTGCAGCCAGATCGCTGATTATTACAAAATTGAGGATGCGCTTCCTCAATTTGA
>JASFEV010000044.1:0-21600 GCA_050124655.1 Desulfobacterales bacterium | reverse complement strand
ATAATTATCCTATTCATAACTTCTAACGGCCTTAAAAACCTTAAAGATACCAAATGAATTTAAAAGTCCTGCGGTTTTGAAATACGACCACTAGTCCTCATAAGATGGGTAGCAACAATTACAAAGAATCTCAAAAATATTCCATAGTCGGCCTTGTTATTCTTGAATCTCTTCAATACCGCGTATCGAAGTTTTTCAGGTTAGCCGACGCTATACATAAATATAGGAGATTGTATCTTACGGCTATCCTGTTAAAAAATCAGGGTAGCTGATTTTTTTCAGATTGACACAGCTATTATAAAATCTGACAAACTGAAGATTGCCCAATCTAATACGCAACATTTTGTAATTTCATCGAAAATTCGACTAAGGAACCTAAAATCTAACTGGTTGCAAAATATGGTAGATTTGCGTAAGCATTATTAGGTTGCCATATATATCACATTTAATGTTAAATTTTACTATTCTTTAGCTTATGATAAACAGCGGTCTTTATAAAAATCTCTCTAACTTGAATAAAAAAATCGCGGTGGCCGGTCACATCTGTTTAGATATTATTCCGCCGTTTGATGACCCTAAAAAGAATTTTGATAAACTTATTCTGCCAGGCAAATTGATTCAGGTTGGTCCTGCCATAATCTCCACCGGAGGCGCTGTTAGCAATACCGGTCTTGCCCTTTATCGCTTAGGTGTTCAGACTATATTAATGGGTAAAATTGGATCTGATTTTTTTGGCAAGATTATTTTGGATCTACTGAAAACCCAAGATCCTGCCCTCACAAAGGGTATGGTGATGTCCGCAAAATCCAACACCTCATATACGGTTGTTATCAGTCCACCAGGTAGCGACCGTGTTTTTTTGCATTTTCCTGGCGCCAATGACGATTTTAATGCGACAGATATACGTGATATCGGTTTGGGCGGGGTTCATATTTTTCACTTTGGCTATCCACCATTAATGCGTCGGATGTATCAAAACGGGGGTCGAGAACTTGAAGCACTTTTCCGATGGGTTCAAAACCAAGGTATTACCACTTCACTTGATTTGGCAAAACCAGATCCTAAATCAGAAGCCGGCCGCGTGGATTGGAAATTGATTTTAGAACGTGTATTACCATTTGTTGATATTTTTATTCCCAGCGTAGATGAAATTCTTTACATGCTCCACCGAGATATTTTTCATTCACTTACGCAGAAACATGGAGAGTTCAATTTCATTAAATTTCTTGATACGGAACTTTTAGATAGTTTGGCGGACACTCTGATCAAGATGGGTTCTAATGTCGTCGCAATCAAGCTCGGCGATCAAGGTCTCTATTTAAGGACAGGCAAAAAGATTCAGCGTTTGGCAGGAGTGACCGATCCAGCTGATGAGACTACACCATGGTCTGATCGCCAGTTACTAGCACCGTGCTTTCACACAAACGTCATCGGGACTACTGGCACAGGAGATTGCACAGTTGCTGGATTACTCTCAGGCGTTACTCTTGGAGTCAGCCCAGTCGATGCTTTAACATTGGCTGTAGGCGTTGGTGCATGCTGTACAGAAAATCTGGATGCTACCAGTGGTGTTCCGTCTTTAAATATTGTCTATAACCGCATTAATGCTGGCTGGAAATGTCGGGATTTACATATTAAAAGGCCCGGATGGAAATGGTTGAAAGACCGATCCATCTGGCAAGGTCCGCGAGATAAGGATTCAAACAATCTTTAGGATTCCCTTCCTGGTTAATTTATTTTTTTAAATAATTGTTTTTAATACATAATTTTGGAGAACTCTGGCTTGATAATTGATTTATCTTGAGAATTAAATATAAACTTTATTTAAACATTTCTTTGCTTAAAATTTGGAAATATTAATTACGGTCTGCATAATATACATATATTATCATATAGTTATATAAAAAAATGCAAAAATTTGAATTTTTAATGGCGAGTATTAATCGCTTGACAAAAACGTTGTTTGTTGTCAAAAAATTCATTCAATAAACTAATATATCGATTTTAATATCCATCTCGCTGGTTGGGATTAACTATGTAAAGTAAAGCATAAATTGATCTCGGTTGCACGAAAGACTATCATTCTGGTTCTGACGAACTAAAGACATGAAAGGAGGAAATTAATAAGCTCTTTGAAAGATCTTGATCCTTAACAATGTTTTTTATGAAAACCTTTGTTTCATCAACCATGTTCCACTCAAAAACCGAAGAAGAAAGGAGGCAGTATCATGTTTAAGAAAGCAAGCATATTCTTTCTCGGGTTCGTATTTTCTCTTGCAGTAAGCGGTTCAGCAATTGCCGCTGATTCACTAAGCATTTTCTGGGCTGAATGGGATCCGGCTACATATCTACAAGAACTTGTGCTAGATTTTGAAAAAGAAACAGGCATCAAAGTGACAGTGGAAACAACTCCATGGGGTGATTTTCAGACTAAAACTTTTCGTGAATTTGCCGCCAAGGGTGACTCCTGGGATATGGTTGTAGGCGATTCTCAATGGTTAGGGGCAGGTTCCACTCAAGGTCACTACGTGGAATTAACAGATTGGTTCGTAAAAAATAAGGTCGACCAAACTATGGCACCTGCTACCATTGTCGGCTACGCCGAGTATCCCAAGGGCGAAAAGAGATATTGGGCTGTGCCGTGTGAAGGTGACGCCGTTGGGTGGTCTTATCGAAGAGATTGGTTCGAAGATCCCAATGAAAAGGCGGCTTTTCAAAAGAAATATGGCTACGAGCTCGCTGTTCCAAAAACTTGGAATCAACTCAAAGATATCGCAGAGTTCTTCCATCGACCTGATAAAGGGCGGTATGGCGTTGCCATTTATACCCAGAAGGACTATGACGCCATCACCATGGGTATTGAAAATACTCTTTTTTCATGGGGAGCGGACTTGGGTGATCCTAAAACTTATAGAGTTCAAGGCATCCTGAACTCGAAGGAAGGAATTGAATCCCTGGTATTCTACAAGGAACTCTACAAGTACACTCCACCGGATTGGGGAAACGTCTTCTTTCAGAAAAACAACCAGGCCATGACCGAAGGTATTGTAGCTATGAGCATGAATTATTTTGCTTTCTTTCCCGCTCTTATAAATCCGGCAGTCAACAAATACGCTGATTCAATGGGATTTTTCTCTAATCCCAAAGGACCCTATGGTCACAGATTTTCAGCATTAGGCGGACAGGGAATCTCGATTATCAGTTATTCCAAAAAGCGTGATCTTGCTTTTAAATTTTTGGAGTGGTTTATTAGAGACGATGTTCAAAAACGTTGGGCGGAGCTGGGTGGCTATACTTGCAACGCGACGGTATTAAAGTCTGAAAGTTTCCTTAAAGATACGCCTTATAACCAGGCTTTCTACGAAACCATGTTTATGGTGAAAGACTTTTGGGCAGTTCCCGAATACGCAGAATTGCTAGAGGTCTGTCAGCGCAACTGGCATCAATATGTTGTCGGCGACAAAGGAACAGCCAAAGAAGCTATGGACACCATTGCTGTAGACTGGGAAGCAATTTTCAAAAAACATGGACGTCTGAAGTAAGATTGATATCAAAAATTCTCGTAGAGAGGAAAAGTATTTTAATAACCTTACGCCCGCAAGGGAGAATTGACAGGTTGAAGTTACCGGGGAAAAAGGGTGGCATTTCCCCGGTAACCAGCCAGCAATTCCCATTAAAAATTTAACCATCATCATTCACGGATACCTATAATGACTGCTACAGCTGCAACGGTGCGAAGAGGACTGAGCGATCTTGCCATCCGCAATATGTTTGTTATACCCACCATTGTGTTTCTGATTTTAATTAACATATTTCCTTTATTTTATTCATTAATCCTTTCATTTGCAGACTACAGCGCAGTATCAGCAAAACCGCCGGATTGGATCGGTATTCAAAATTATCGTGAACTTCTGCGTGATCCCCATGTTTGGGAAAGTCTCTATATTACTTTGAAATATGTGATCATATCTGTATCTGGTCAATTAGTTGTCGGCTTCGGTGTGGCGCTATTGCTCAATCGCAGTATTCCTGGCAAAGGTACGATTACAACGTTACTCCTGCTGCCCATGATGATGTCCATGGCAATTGTCGGCCTTTTCTGGAAATTGCTTTATAGCCCGTCCTGGGGAATTATAAATTACCTGCTTGGGTTGCAGAATTTTGTGTGGATATCCAATGCGGATGTGGCTCTACTGGCAATTGCAATAACGGACATCTGGATGTGGTCACCTTTTGTTATGTTGCTGTCACTGGCAGGTTTATCGGCTATCCCAAAGCACCTTTATGAGGCTGCAGCAATCGACCGTGCCTCAAGGTGGTTTACATTTAGAAGGATTACGCTACCGCTGGTTACACCCCTTTTGCTAATTGCCGTGATTTTCAGAACCATGGAAGCTTTTAAGACATTTGATTTGGCATTCATCATGACAGGGGGCGGCCCTGGAACAGCAACCGAGCTTATAGCGATCAAATTATATAACATGGCATTTCCTCAATGGCAGACCGGCAAATCCTGTGCTCTGGCCTACATTCTGCTGATAATGATTATTGGTATCAGCAATATCTACATAAAATACCTAAACAAGGCAAAGGAACGCTAAAATGGCAGCGGTAGAATCAACACGCTCTCGTTTTTTCAATAAAGTTGCTATCCTTATTGTACTGGTTCTAACGGTAATCTATCTTATTCCACTTTATTGGATTGGCTCAACTGCATTTAAACCCCGAGCTGCGGCTACCACTGTCCCACCAACTGTTTTTTATAAGCCAGAAGTGACACCCTTTGTAAAACTCTTCACCAAACGAGTTCAACTGCGCAAAGCGGTCAGTGAGGATAAGTATGAACAGGCCAAATGGTACGAAAAATTGGTTTATGATGCCGGAGAGAGAATCATCACGAGATCCCCGTTTTTGAACCGTTTCTGGAACAGTATTATTATTGCATGCGTTAGCACTTTTTTAGCTTTGACATTGGGCACTTTTACTGCCTACGGGTTTTCCAGATTTAAGGTCAAGGGTGAAAATGATTGGTTGTTCTTTATTCTGAGTACAAGGATGCTACCCCCTGTTGTTGTGGCAATTCCTATTTTTTTGATGTTTCGTCGTATTGGACTTGTTGATACTCATTTAGGATTGATATTGCTGTACACGGCTCTCAATTTATCCTTCTGTGTTTGGTTGATGAAGGGATTTATAGACGAAATTCCAATTGAATATGAGGAGGCCGCTCTTGTGGATGGCTACACTCGTTTTGAGGCCTTCTGGAAAATCGTTCTTCCTCAATCGGCGACTGGCATTGCGGCGACTGCAGTATTCAGTTTTATTACAGCCTGGAATGAATATGCATTTGCCCTGATGATGACAAACCGAAAGGCGCAGACCGCACCACCATTTATTCCCTCTCAATTAGGATCCGGCATGATTGACTGGACAACCATAGCGGCCGGTACATTTATCTTTTTGTTCCCGGTTGCTATTTTCACTTTCTTGTTACGGAAACATCTGCTCAGAGGGGTCACATTCGGAGCCATTAGAAAGTAGGATTGAAAATGTTCAGGAAGTTAAGCGCGAAATATTTCGAACCCATTTCGATGTGGATTATTATTCTGGGAATTGTCAGTCTTTGCCAGCCTTGGGTCTTGTTTCTGCATGTATACGGTTTTCTTATTATAATCATCGGGTTGATCGGATTTATCTTTTTTTCTCACATCAAGCCTTTGCCTGAGGATGTGGAAGAAGAATAGGTTAGAAGTTACGGGAAAATCCATGGCGGATATCAAACTAATCGATATTGAGAAATACTTTGGCAAAAATTATGTTATTCGCAAACTAAATCTGGAGATTAAGGACGGGGAATTTTTAGTTCTTTTAGGGCCGTCCGGTTGCGGAAAAACAACTACCCTGCGCAGTATTGCCGGATTGGAGGAAATAGATTCCGGCGAAATTTTGATTGACGGCAAACCGGTGCAGAAACTGAAAGCCAGTGATCGTGATATTGCCTTCGTGTTTCAGCTCTATGCGCTTTATCCCCATCTGAATGTATTTGAAAATATCGCCTTTCCTCTAAAGGCCACTAAAAAAAGCACGCAAACCATCGAGCAGCGCGTTAGGGAAGTTGCCAAAGTCCTGCAAATCGAGTCTATCCTGAACAGAAAGCCTTCAGAGCTGAGCAGTGGTGATATGCAACGTGTGGCTGTCGGACGGGCAATGGTGCGTCGACCGAAGGCGATATTGATGGACGAACCCATCGGCTCTCTCGACGCCAAATTAAGAGAAGAGATGCGTACTGAACTCAAACGCCTGCACATTGAGATTAATGCCACCACCCTTTACGTGACTCATGATCAAGTCGAGGCCATGTCGATGGCAGATAAAATTGCGATTATGGAGGATGGGATTCTCCAACAGGTAGGATCACCTGCCGAAGTCTACGATCACCCCTCCAATCTGTTCGTGGCGCAATTCATCGGCAGTCCCATAATGAATATCCTGGATTGTACACTAGATGCAGATGAGAGTCATACACTTTGCTTCTTAGGGGAAAAAGAATCTTCGATGCGGTTTTCAAAATCTCTATATAAACATATCGAATCAAAAGCAGTGCCCAATGGCAAACTGGCATTGGGGGTTCGACCGGAGGCAGTTCGACTCAACAGACAGGCAAGAGAAAACTACATTAAATCAGAAGTCCACGTCATTGAACCCTTGGGACCCTATGACATCGTTGATCTCAAGGTTAGCGGGCAACACATGCGAGTCAAGGCCGCTTCTAACTATATTCAAAAGCCCGGGGATGCGGTTTGGATTCAGCTAGACGAGAAAAGGACACATTTTTTTGATCAAGAAAGCGGCAGGTCTTTGAATTTTTAACTATCAGAGGTGTAAGGTGGCGCACATAAAACTGGAAGACCTAACCAAACGGTTCGGCCGTGTTACTGCTATAAAAAGACTGAATCTCGAGATTCACGATAAAGAATTTTTTGTCCTTTTAGGCCCGACTGGCGCCGGTAAAACAACTACTCTGCGGTGTATTTCCGGTTTGGAAAAACCGAATGATGGTAGCATCTATATAAACAAACAGAATGTTGATGGCCTCGGACCGGCGGAAAGAGATGTTGCACTGGTTTTCCAGTACTACTCATTGTATCCTCACTACACGGTCAAACAAAACCTCGAATTTCCGCTAAAGTCTAAAATCAGGAATTTTACCGCTCAGGAGATTAACCAAAGGGTAACAAAGGCGGCTAAAACGCTCCAAATTGACCATTTACTGAGCCGCAAAACCGATAAGCTTAGCGGTGGCGAGATGCAAAGAGTCGCAATCGGCAGGGCTATCGTAAGGGATCCGAAAATTTTTTTAATGGACGAGCCTCTTTCAAATTTGGACGCAAAATTGCGAGAAATATTAAGATCCGAATTAAAAGGCCTGCAGATGAATCTGGGTGCCACGTTTCTCTATGTAACACATGACCAGGTGGAGGCCATGACCATGGGGGAGCGCATCGGAGTGCTTCACAAAGGCAAATTACTGCAAGTTGGGACTCCATATGAGGTGTACAACAGCCCCGTCAATAGATTCGTAGCTGAGTTTGTCGGAACCCCGACGATGAACTTATTCAGCAGTACTGTTCATGATAGCCGTCTGATAGTTACCAGAGATAAATTCGAAATCAAGCTTACCCAAAAGACGCTAAATCGTCTTAAAGGATTTGATGGAGAAATCGATATCGGTATCCGATCTGAAGACATCACTCTTTCTAGCGAAAATGGTATTGAAGCAAGAATTTACGGTATCGAAAATATGGGAATGGCAAAAATCATTACCCTAAAATTAGCAGACTTTCTTCTGAAAGTGACTGTTGATGCAGATATCAGCGTCCAACTCGATACGATAATTCGATTTCAAATGAATCAAGACAAACTCCACTTTTTCAATAAAGCGACAGGAGAAAATCTTCAGGTACTTTAATTCAAGAAAGGGGGTGTTTAAATGAAATACGGAATGAATTTGCTACTTTGGGCAGATGACATGCATGATGATATGATGCCATTGTTGGAGAAAATAAAGCTGATAGGCTTTGATGGCGTAGAGGTTCCTGTTTTTGATCTCGATATTGAAAAGTGGCAAAGTTGGGCTAAACGTTTAGACGATCTCGGCCTGGAAAGAACTGCAGTGACAGTTTGTGATGAAGAGGCGAATCCGATCAGTCAAGATCCCTCTGTTCGTTATCAGGGTGTGGACACTTTGAAAAAGACATTGGATTGCTGTCAGGCTCTGGGGGCTTATGCTCTTGTCGGGCCCCTGCATTCCGGTCTGGGCGTGTTCAGCGGCAAAGCACCGAGTGAACACGAATGGGAATGGGGTGTTGAAAATTTGAAAAAAGTTTCAGAACATGCGGGCCAATGTGGTGTAAAATTGGGCATTGAATTTCTTAATCGTTTCGAAACCTATTTCCTCACTTGTGCCGCCGATGCTGCGAAATTTGTTAAGGCAATAGACCATCCGAGCTGTTGTATGATGTATGATACCTTTCATGCCCACATTGAAGAAAAAGATGTTGCGGATGCGATTCGTTCTTGTGCTGAACATCTTATTCTTGTGCACACCTCGGAGAATGACCGCAGCACACCGGGTAGCGGTAGTGTGAACTGGGGAGCTACTTTTGATACATTGAGGGAAGTCGACTATGATGGATGGCTCACAATAGAAGCTTTCGGCCAATCACTCGAAGATTTGCTTGCCGCTACAAAAATTTGGCGTCGTATGTATGAGACAGAAGATCAACTGGCAAGCGATGGCCTTAAATTCTTAAAGGAAGAAGTTGCTAAGCGGTGGTAAGCAAACTTGAGGAGGAAACCTATGAGTGACAAAATAAACATTGCCATTGTAGGTCTTGGATTTGGTTCCGAGTTTATACCGATATATCAGCGACACCCCAATGCAAACATGCATAGTATTTGTCAACGCACCGAAAGCAAACTCAATAGGATTGGCGACTCCTTTGGAATTGAAAAACGCTACACCGATTTCGATGAGCTTTTGAAAGATCCGGAAATTGATGCCGTTCATATCAACACACCGATTCCCGACCATGCCCCCCAATCCATCAGGGCGTTGGAAGCTGGTAAACATGTTGCCTGCACCGTTCCCATGGCAACAACGGTAGAGGAGTGTAAAAAAATTGTTCAAATCAGTCGAGAAACAGGCAAAAAATATATGATGATGGAAACCGTGGTTTATAGTCGTGAGTTCTTATTCGTAAAAGATTTGTATGAAAAGGGGGAACTTGGAAAAATTCAATTCTTACAGGCAAGTCATCAGCAGGATATGGATGGATGGCCAGATTACTGGCCGGGTTTACCGCCGATGCATTATGCGACCCATTGCGTGGGTCCATGCCTGGCGCTGACGGATGCAATGGCAGAATATGTGTCTTGTTTCGGATCCGGGGCCATTCGCGATGAACTGATTCCAGAGTACAATTCGCCATTTGCCATTGAAACCACTCACATTAAATTCAAAGACTCTGATTTGTGTGCGCGGATTTATCGCTCGCTGTTTGACACAGCCCGTCAATATCGAGAAAGCTTCGATGTTTATGGCAGCAAAAAAGCTTTTGAGTGGCCCCTAATTGAAGGTGAGGATCCCGTCATTCATACTGCTAAAAAACCGGAGCCGGATATTCCTGAGTATGTAAAAGTGCCGGATTATGCACATCTGCTGCCGGAGCCGATTCAGATGTTCACGACAAAAGGCGTTTATGATTTAGATGAACACCAGCATCTTTCCTTCACCCAAGGTGCTGGTCACGGAGGTTCGCATCCGCACCTGGCGCACGAATTTGTAATGAGTCTGGTGGAGGACCGTGATCCATTCCCAAATGCAGCGCAATCGGCAAATTGGACTTGTGTGGGTATTTTAGCGCATGAATCGGCCTTGAAAGGTGGGGAAGTCATTAAGCTACCGGAGTTCTAATGACCAACGGACCTTAAATCAAGGCGTCGCCGCATGATAAGCGAAAAGCAAAGTTTCGGTTACACAGCTCATGGTGAGCAAGCAGATCTTTACCGCCTGACGAATAACTGTGGAATTGATTTGGCCATTACAAACTACGGCGCCACCCTTGTTAAGCTGCGTGTTTTGGATCGAAACGAAAAAAAAGCTGATGTTGTATTAGGTTACGATTCACTCACTGATTATCTAAGCCATAATTACTATTTCGGCGCGGTTATTGGTCGCTATGCGAATCGGATTGCTGGAGGATCATTTCTACTTAAAGATCAGCAATATCACATAGTGAAAAATGATGGTGAAAATCATCTCCACGGTGGAATTAAAGGTTTTGACAAAGTCATTTGGCAGGTTGAAGAATTTCGAAACGCCGGTAGTATCGGGCTCAGACTTTCTTATTTCAGCCGCCACGGCGAAGAAGGCTATCCCGGTAATCTCAATGTGACGGTGGTTTATACGCTATCCAGCGATAATTCATTGAGAATCGATTATTTTGCCGCGACGGATCAGTTGACGATCGTTAATTTGACACATCATTCTTATTTTAATCTGGCAGGGGAAGGCTCCGGTGAAATATTGGATCACGAGCTCAGGATCAATGCGGACCTGTTTACTCCGGTTAAAAGAGATCTGATACCGACCGGCGAACTGCGGAGTGTAAAAGGCACCCCGTTGGATTTTATCCAGCAAGTACCAATTGGTACCCGGATCGATCACTCTGATGAGCAACTTTTCCATGGTGAAGGTTATGATCACAACTGGGTGCTCAATCAAACTGAAGGTAAACCAACATTCGCTGCCAAAGTTTATGAACCCGTAAGTGGCAGAATTATGGAGATTTATACGACAGAGCCGGGCCTACAATTTTATTCGGGTAATAAAATACAACGAACTGTTGTGGGCAAGAGCGGTCATGAGTACCGCCGGCGACATGGTTTCTGTCTGGAACCTCAGCATTTTCCGGACTCGCCGCATCAACCTAAATTCCCCTCTGTGATGCTGGGTCCTGATAAGCAATACCGGCAAACATCTATTTATAAGTTCTATGTTTAATGATTAAAAAAATATTCTTTTTCACATCACGATACAATAAAGCTAAATTCGCCGCAAAGGGAGCAAAAAATGGAAAAATTTTTCCCAGATTTACCACAGACAATACCGTTTGAGGGGCCTGAGTCAAAAAATCCTTTAGCTTTTAAGTACTATTTACCGACACAAGTCGTAGGCCAAAAAACGATGGAAGAACATTTGAGGTTCTCGGTTGCCTATTGGCATACCTTCAAAGCGACAGGTCTGGATCCTTTTGGCGCCCCGACTTTTAACAGGCCCTGGATAAAGGCCGAGACCCTCTTGGAAAAGGCTGAATTGACCCTGCGAGCTGCATTTGAGTTTGCTCAAAAATTAGGGGTTCCTTTTTACTGTTTTCATGACCGGGATCTCGCTCCCGAGGGAGAGACATTTGCAGAATCCTGCAAGAATTTAGAAATTATGGTGGAGAAGGCGAAACGTATGCAGGAGGAAACCGGTATCAAGCTGCTTTGGGGTACTGCTAATCTATTTGGTCATCCGCGGTACGCCCACGGTGCAGCGACAAATCCTGATGCCCATGTTTTCGCTTATGCTGCCGCTCAGGTGAAGCATGCGATTGCAGCTACCAAAGAACTAGGCGGTTCCAACTACGTATTCTGGGGAGGAAGAGAAGGGTATGAGACGTTGTTGAATACGGACATGAAAAGAGAACAGGAACAAATGGCCCGTTTTTTTCATATGGCTGTTGATTTCGCCAAAAAAATCGGATTTGAAGGTCAGTTCTTGATTGAACCTAAGCCGAAGGAACCGACAAAGCATCAGTATGACTTCGATGCTGCTACCGTACTGGGCTTTTTGCGTGCATATGATTTGTTGGATTATTTCAAACTTAACATTGAAGCCAACCATGCCACCTTGGCCGGTCATTCCTTTGAGCATGATTTAACCGTAGCGGCGATTAACGGACGCTTAGGGAGTATCGATGCCAACGTTGGCGATCCTCTTTTGGGGTGGGACACCGATCAATTCCCGACCGAACCTAGAATGTGCACCCTTGCAATGCTGGTCGTATTAAACCAGGGAGGACTTGGCAAGGGGGGACTCAATTTTGATGCAAAACCCCGACGGGGTTCATTTGATGAGACCGATCTATTCTATGCTCATATAAGTGGGATGGATACATTTGCCAGGGGCTTGGTGGCAGCGAATCAAATCATCGAAGATGGGATTCTGGATAATTTCATCGAAGAGCGCTATGCCAGCTATTCAGGAGGACTTGGCAAGCGAATAATGAGCGGTCAGGAGACTTTTGACTCCTTGGAAAAATGTGTAATCCAGGAGGGCGAACCGGTCCTCAAGAGCGGTCGCCAGGAAATGCTAGAAAACATTCTTGCTACTTACACTTAGGATTAGCCATGCCTGACGACCAATTATTTATTGGTGTCGACAGCGGTACCCAGGGCACCAAAGCCGTTGTTTTTAGCCGTGAACAGGGAAAGATAATAGCCGAAGCCTACGCGGAACACCAAATCATTGAAACGCAAGAAGGCCGGCGAGAGCAGGAGCCAATTTGGTGGATTGAAGCTTTTACAGCCGTTATTGGCAAGGTGCTTAAAGAGAGTTACGTTTCTAAGCAGTTGATTCGCGCTATCGGGGTGTCGGGACAGCAGCATGGTATGGTGGCACTGGATTTGGACGGCAACGTGATTCGGCCGGCAAAATTGTGGTGCGATACGGAAACCTCACAACAATGCATTGAAATGACGCAAAAAATTGGGAGTGCGGAGAAAGTCATTGAATTAATCGGCAACTCGATTGCCGCAGGCTTTACGGCCTCAAAAATTCTTTGGTTAAAAAACCATGAACCCGAAAACTATGGGCGACTGGCCACAGTTCTTTTGCCTCACGATTATATCAACTTTTGGCTGACGGGCGAGATGAAAACAGAATTTGGTGATGCCTCTGGTACGGCCTATTTTGATGTCAGAACTCGCACGTGGTCGAAGGCCATTCTTGACGTAATTGATGATTCTGGGAAACTGCAAGATTGTTTGCCTGAATTGATTCCCTCTGACGCTCCTGTTGGCAACATCAGAGCCGAAATTGCCGAACAGTTTCAGCTCAATCCAGATGTTCTGGTTTCATCTGGCGGCGGCGACAACATGATGGCCGCTATTGGAACTGGCAATGTGACCCCAGGCATCGTTACCGCCAGCCTGGGCACATCCGGTACCATCTATTCTTTTTCGAACAAACCCATCATCGATCGGAATGGCGAGCTAGCGGCCTTTTGCTCCAGTACCGGCGGCTGGCTGCCTCTAGTGTGTACAATGAACGTGACGGTTTCGACAGAGCTTACACGCGAGTTGCTCAGATTGAGCGTATCGGATCTTAATAAGACCGCATCCACTGCGGAATTGGGTGCCGGAGGTATCCTTCTTCTCCCATACTTCAACGGAGAAAGAACTCCCGCACTACCAACTGCAAAGGCTGTCTTTTTTGGATTGACGAGCACAAACTACAATCCAAGGAACCTTGCTCGAGCATCTATGGAAGGAGCGACATTTGGTTTGCGCTATGGGCTCGATGTTTTAAAGCAACTGGGGATTAATCCTTCGGAGATACGACTTGTAGGCGGTGGCGCCAAGAGCCCGCTCTGGCGTCAGATGGTTGCAGATGTGTTTAATTGCCCAGTTGTCTGCCCAAAATCCTCTGAAGCAGGCGCTGTGGGGGCTGCCTTGCAGGCAATGTGGTGTTACCTGCGCCAGAAAGAAGGAAATGTTTCAATAAGTAAACTTACGGATCAATATATAGCGCTTGATGAAACGACTCGAACCGAACCTGACGCTTCAAATGCTTCTCGTTATGCTGATATTTATCAACATTATTTGCGGTTAAACAACACAATAAAGCCGCTATTTTAAAATTAATATTCGAAGTGCCGGTAAACTGTCAACTGGTTGAGCAACACAGGAGGCTATCTAATATCAATAGAAAGAAGAAATTCGCTATGAGGCAAACTCAACGTTCTATTTTTCACTCGTATCTTCTTTTTCCAAGCTACTAAATCACGAGCCGAATCCGGTCAAGAGGTGATTTATACAATTCCTGCAAAACCAGACTGGCTGCACCGCGAGCCCAATCTGTGTCCTTCCAATTTTGAATTGCAATCTGGAGTGTTTCAAGCATTTGAGGAGTTGTATGCGTTTTGATCATTTTTTGCATGGGCGTAAACAGAAGCTCCCCCGCCCTAACACCCTCTCCGGCAATAATAATTTTTTCCGGATTGAAAATTTGAACCAAACCAGAAATCCCTAATCCCAGAACCTCCCCTGCTTTTTTAAATATTTTGCGAAGAGCGGGCTCCCCTCTCTTGGCAATATCGGTAACTTCTTCAATGGTCAAAGAAGAAATGTTATTACATTTCCAATCCCCCGCCTTGCAGGCTTCTATGGCATTTTCCAGAATGCGATAATCAGCAACATAACTCTCTATGCATCCGCGCTTACCGCAACGACATGGTGCTCCTCCAGGTCGAATAACCAGGTGTCCGAATTCGGCACCGATTTTGTTAACCCCCCGGTGTATCTGTCCCTTAACAACAATACCCATACCAATGCCATGCTCGACGGTGACGACTATAAAATTGTCGACGCCTCTACCTTCGCCAAACCATTGTTGAGCCAATGTGACTGTATTCGCATCATTTTCAATATACGTCTTGATTTTAAAACGAGATTGAATGAGGTTCTTTAACGTCGCGTTGCCCCTCTTGTATAATGGTGACCAATAGACAATTCCCTTCTCGCTGTCGATAAGACCAGGTATACCGATGCCGATTCCGGAAATTTTTCTCAAGCTCAAGCGAGCTTCTGCGACACAATGGCGGATGCCTTCTTCAATCAGATCTGCCATAAATTCAACGGTTCTTTTGCCTGTGCGAACAGGCACGATCAATGAACTCAAAACATCGGCCTGTAAATTAGTGACCGCAAAACTTACTTGAAAAGCGGACAATTTGACACCAACAACGTGAGCTGCTTCTGGATTAAGTGCCAGCAATATCCGGCGTCGCCCTCTGGAAGGTGATGTTTCGGTTTCCTTTTCAAAGATCATTTTCTCCTTTATAAGGCGAGCTGTAATATTGGTTACGGCGGCACGACTTTGCCCGGTTAACTCTGCGATTTCAACTCTAGAAATCAAGCCTGCTTTTCGGATCGTGTTTAAGATATTGAATTGATTGATGGTTTTGGTTAATTCTCGATCTGCGACTTCCATGGGAGACTTACCATTCTTTTATTCAAATATTAAATTAATTTATACGATTATACAAGTTTTTGGCTTATCACGTGACTTATTAGCCAAACCTCTTAACCACCAGAATAGCTATTAATACCTTAATTTTATGGAAATAAAGCCTATAAATAAAATCATCTTGACAAAAAAATGGCATTGATGCAAGTTCAAATGTGTCTATTTGATTCACTAAATGAATTAAAAGTGTCCTTGCAGCTTTCCGACAAGATCATACTCTTATGGTGAGTATCCTATTACGACTTTAAAGTGTTCGGGTTCCCGAAATGCTAAATGAACTGCCCGTCTCGTGCTATGTTAAGAAAAATCATGAATTCTGCTTTGATTATATCAACGTCCTAACATTCATATTTTTGTGAAAGGAGCTGCTATGGAACTTGAAAGAACGTTAAAAATGGGAATGGTAGGTGGCGGAAGAGACGCATTCATTGGAGCAGTACATCGAAGTGCAGCCCTAATGGACGGGAAGGTCGAATTTATTGCCGGTGCTCTATCCTCAGATCCGGAGAAAGCAAAAGCTTCAGCACAGGATCTGCTGATTAGTGAAGGCAAATCTTATGCGACCTGGCAGGAAATGGTTGAAAAGGAATCAAAACTTTCGGAAGGTGAACGAATCGATTTCGTCTCTATTGTCACGCCTAATGTTATGCACTTTCCGATCGCCAAAGCCTTCGCTGAAGCCGGAATTAACATCGTATGCGACAAACCGATGACCTATACCTTGGCGGAAGCAAAAGAACTCGTAAACATTGTTGATAATTCTGGCATTATTTTTGGCTTAACTCACAATTACACAGGCTATCCGATGGTTAAGCAGGCACGCTATATGGTGCAGAGTGGTGAACTCGGAGACATTTTAAAAATTGTAGTTGAATATCCGCAGGGTTGGCTTTTGACAGCCCTTGAAAAAGATGGACAAAAACAAGCCTCTTGGAGAACAGATCCCAAGCAGTCCGGTGTTTCCAATTGTATTGGAGATATCGGTTCCCATTGTGAAAATTTAGCGTACTATATTACGGGGCTGGAGATATCAGAAATTTGTGCTGACCTGAAAAGTATTTTAGACCGTCCATTGGACAATGATGGCAATATTTTGCTTCGTCTGGAAAAAGATGTCTGTGGTATATTATATGCTTCGCAATTCTCAGCCGGGGAGGAGAATAATTTGCGCATTCGGGTCTATGGCACGGAAGGAGCCCTAGAATGGCACCAGGAAGAACCTAACTATTTATGGTTTAGAACCAATGATAAGCCGGCTCAGCTTTACCGAAGAGGAAATGCGTATTTATGTGAAGCTGCTCAAAGAGCCACTCGATTACCTGCGGGTCATCCTGAAGCCTTTATTGAAGCGTTTGCCAATATTTATATGAATGTGACAGATACGATGCGAGCAAAACTTCTTGGTAAAGATCCGACAGAGCTGGAATTGGATTTTCCGAATGTTATTGATGGCGCAAGAGGTCTGGCGTTTATAGAATCCGCGGTGGAAAGCAGTAAAAGCAAAGAGAAATGGTTTCCGATGAAAAGCTTTAAATAGTATCTCAAAATTACGACAAAGGAGGCGCAATCATGGCAAGACCAGTAACTTTATTTACAGGACAATGGGCTGATCTTCCACTCACGGAACTGTCTAAAAAAGCCAGTGAGTGGGGATATGACGGACTTGAACTCGCTTGCTGGGGAGATCATTTTGATCCGGCCAAAGGCGCATCTGATCCAGCCTATTGCGAACAGAAAAAAAATATACTCAAAGAAAATAATTTAGATGTCTATGCTATCTCCCATCATCTGGCCGGGCAATTGGTTTGTGATCTTAACAACGATGATAGGTCCGATGCCTTTGCACCTGGCGATTGTGCTGGAGATGCAGAGAAAAAAAGGGCCTGGGCTGTTGAAACAATGAAGCAGACTGCGATAGCTGCCAAGAATATGGGGCTTAAGGTAGTTAACGGCTTTACCGGATCCTCAATTTGGCATCTGATTTATTCTTTTCCGCCTGTCAGCGAGGCACAAATTGAAGAGGGGTTTAAGCATTTTGCGAAATTATGGAATCCTATTCTCGATGTGTTTGATCAAAACGATGTAAAATTTGCGTTAGAAGTTCATCCGACTGAAATCGCCTTTGATATCGTGACAGCGGAACGTACCCTTGAAGCCATTGGTCATCGAGAAGCCTTTGGTTTCAATTTTGATCCAAGTCATTTAGAGTGGCAGGGTGTTGATCCTGTTAAATTCATAAAAACTTTTCCGGATAGAATTTATCATGTGCACATGAAAGATGCAGTCGTTACACTTGATGGCACCTCGGGGATTCTCAGCAGTTATTTGAACTTCGGTCAGCCTGGACGCGGATGGGATTTTCGATCTTTAGGAAGGGGGCAGGTTAATTTTGAGGAAATTATTCGAGCCCTAAATGAAATCCAATACGATGGACCACTGTCAGTGGAGTGGGAAGATGCTGCCATGAATCGCGAGGCAGGGGCAAAAGAAGCTGCGGAATTTGTAAAAGAGATTGATTTCGCACCTTCGGGACATATGTTTGACGAAGCATTTTCAACTGATTAATCCGGCATTACAGATACCGGATTGCTTTAAAAATATGAATGCCAGGGAGTTAATAACTATTTAAAAAAAATCTGACATTACATCAAGACAGAGCACTTTTGGCTCTGTCTTTTTTTTGAAAATTGCGTGATCAACGCAATAGATTTGTTGATGTGAAATAAAGGAAAAAATTTTGTACAATCCAGAAGCATTTAAGATTGGGTCTTTAACCTCTTTTCTGTAAACGATGTAAAGCAAAAAGAATCAAAGGTCACAGGCGAATTTGGTATACAGATTTTTGATTGCGCAACGCAATCCAAAATTTTGTCAAATTGTGGACTTCGGCTATCCTACTAAAAAATCAGGGTAGCCGATTTTTTTCAAATTAGCAGACGTTATTATACCATCGAGATATTTCAGATTGCCCTACGCTATATAAAATAATTGGATTATTAAAGTGTGGCAGGAAGAAAAATATAAGTTCCGATTGGAAGCTGGCTAAAGTCTCTTATTTCATTACCGTTTAACAGTTTTTTAGATGGCAGGTAGTAGATTGTTTTTTGATCCTTGTATTTGAAGCCCGCAATGCGGAAGGCAGTTCGGTCTTTGTTTAGTCTGTAAGGTCCTTTGTATCCGATGATTAGTCTGGTTTTAGCCGGCAAATCATCCCAATCGTTTATCATTGATCCAAGCTTTATTTGACCGGAAGGCAAAAAATAGATCGTCGTTTCATCATTATATAATTTTCCAGCAAGAGACCATGCCGTATTTTCATTCGATATAGTCTTTATAAGGCCGTTGTCTTTTATTAATTTAGAGTTGCTTGCATGGTTAAGCAATACAACCGTTTTCGCGGGTATGCGGTTCCAGCCGACCTTATCTGCAATTTGATCACCTGTATATTGGCGTCCGTTTGGAAGTTTGTATACCGTTGTGATGCTATCGTAATCTTCGCCAGCAATAGCCCAGGCGGTATTACGTTTGGATATTACATTCGCTTCATCAAGCTGATGATCAATTTTATGCTGGCCATAGAACACTTCAGAAAGTTGGGCGTCAGCCATTAGTCTGCCAGCGCGCACATCGGGATCATATGGCCAAGTCGACCCTAAACCAGCTTTGGTGCGTATAAAGTTTTTTGCACAACGCTTGCGGCCGCGGTGAATCTCTTTAAACCAGCGGTTCGGCAAACCATAGGCTACCTGGCTGTGGGTCAGCACTGACCGGTCATTCAGATCATATACGTCTTGTAAAATTTTAATCAATATACCTACCGATCGATATTGTTTTTCAGAAATGGAAGCGTAATGATAACCCACTAACTCAATTCCAATCGAAATCCGGCTAATGTCTGTCGCACCATTCCACATGCTGCGACCCGCATGGTCGGCTACATATCTTTTATCCAGTATACGATAAGTGCGTCCGTTGCGTGCTATCACATAGTGAGCATGACCGCCATTGGTGCGGAGCCCATTGCGCAAATGTTTCCCTTTGGAAACAACTCTTAGCGTTGTTTTAAGACCTAACTCTGAGGTGTGAACTATAACGTATTTTGTCTGTTTACGATGGATTTTTTTGTAATAAGGATTTAATCGCGAACGGAAATCAACTATGGAACGCTGGAAGTTATAGCGCTCGGTTTGGGTGAAGGCGGTTGATAAAGACGGCAGATTGAATAAAAAGAAAATACAGATAAATACAATAAATACGTATTTATTATTGTACCGCGCTCTCTGCTCCAACATATAGAAACATCTATCCAAATCAGTAGTACCCAGCTTAGTTTCCCAAATCCAGAACAAACAAAAACACAACCATACTGAAAGTTACCAAAAATTTCTCAGTATTTCAAATAGCTATCAGATAACTACAGCATCTTACGTGGATTTTATATTTTAAATCGGAGCATTACTTATTGGATTGCCAGATGAAATGTACAGTAAAATGGATGGGATTTGAAAGATTCGATAGAGGCACGGAAGACACCATCCGAAGTATCGCAAAAAATTGTAGATATCTTTTTTCAATCTCCATATACTGTTCCTGCGGGTGAGCTTCATTTGAAATATTTTATTCAACCTGATAAATATTAGTCGATCCCATCCGTAACAACTAAAAGGGGAGAGCAACCATGTTTATCGTACATGTTTTTGTTCATGTAAAGCCGGATAAAGTGGAGGAATTTAAATCTGCCTCGATGGAAAACGCTCGCAATAGCGTGAAAGAGTCTGGAATTGCCCGATTTGATGTCATTCAACAACAGGATGATCCAAGTCAGTTTGTATTGGTAGAAGTCTATCGGACGGCAGATGATCCCGCCCGCCATAAAGAAACACAGCATTATCAGAAATGGCGCGACACCGTAGAAGATATGATGGCAGAGCCACGATGCGCCATCAAATACCAAAACATTTTTCCAGGCGAGAGTGGCTGGGGCTAAAAAAGGATCGCGAGCCATGCAATTCGAATTTTCGACGGCTACCCAAATTATATTCGGGGCAGGAAAGGCAAGGGAAATCGACACATACGCACCGATCCTGGGACATCGGGCAATGGCCGTAACCGGCCGCAATCCGGCGCAGGCTGACATCATACTCGAGCAGTTGGACAAGCAGGGTATCGAGTCAATTTCTTTTAGCGTACCGGGGGAACCGACAACAGAGATGGTTCTGGCCGGCGTTCAAAAGGCACGCCAGGTGGCCTGCGATTGGGTCATCGGTATCGGTGGTGGAAGTGTGATTGACACCGGCAAGGTTATTGCCGCCCTGCTAACCAACGAGGGTAAACTGCTGGATTATCTGGAGGTGATCGGTAAGGCAAAGCCTTTGGAGAAGATGCCGGCCCCTTATGTTGCCGTTCCGACCACCGCGGGAACGGGAGCTGAGGTAACCCTTAATGCCGTACTTGAATCTCCGGAACACCGCGTAAAGGTGAGCATGCGCAGTCCGCTCATGCTTCCTCGATTGGCGGTCGTTGATCCGGAGCTAACCTACTCCATGCCACCCTCCATCACTGCCAGCACAGGCCTGGATGCCTTTACTCAGCTTTTGGAAGCGTTTGTCTCAAATAAGGCCAATCCCTTAACTGACGGAATCTGTCGCGAAGGGCTGCACCGCGCCGCAGGCGCTTTGGTGCATGCGTTCGAAGATGGTAGCGATACCGAGTCACGTGAAGCAATGAGCCTGGCAAGTCTTTTCGGTGGATTGGCGTTGGCCAGCGCAAAGCTCGGTGCCGTGCACGGCATTGCCGGACCGTTGGGGGGAATGTTCAAGGCAGCTCATGGCGCTATTTGCGGTCGGCTTCTGCCTTTTGTGACGGAAATGAACATTTCAGCATTGCAGCTGCGTGAACCGGAATCGCCTGCGCTGGCTCGTTACCGGGAGGTTGCCCAGATTGTGACTGAAAAGCCAGAAGCCGAGCCGTCAGATGCCATCACTTGGGTCCAGAATTTCTGCTCACGGTTCAAACTGCCACCCTTAGCGGACTATAAAATAACGGAAGCTGACTTTCCGCCACTGATTGAAAAGGCTCAAGAGTCAAGCAGCATGAAAGGCAATCCCATTAAGCTAAGCGAGGAGGAGTTGGTAAAAATTCTGCGAAAGGCTTTGTAAGCAACCATTTTTGGGGTAATAATTCACGGTCAGAGAAACCGAAAAACTGCATTTCATTCGGATTGCGGCATAATTATTTCGGTCGTG
>JASFEV010000043.1:0-21792 GCA_050124655.1 Desulfobacterales bacterium | reverse complement strand
CAATTCGGTTTTAAGCCGCCTGCTGCTCGGCACTAGCACCCACCCCCCCGACAAAGCGGATACCCCCCCGGATGTCCCGACAGTATCGATAGAGGGCACGCCCAAATCTTTGGCGCAGATATTGGAAGTGATCTATGAGATGGAAATTAACGGCTATTCACGCACTGAAGCGACCAATCGGGTGGCGCAAAACAGAGGCACTGCGCCTCAAACCATTACCGATAAATACTGCCGTCAGCTTGGCAAAAAGGCAAATGAAATCAATGAATTGCTATCAGAGCCCGGTTATGAGCAGTTTAAACAGCTGCTTAAAAGCAAGTTTAGCGGACATCAGGTGATTATCGATACCTATTTTGAGAGCCTGATGATCGGCGACCGGTAACCCGATCACGCCCCTTTATCGGCGCTAAGAGGCAGATGCCTTTTTTTGATACAGAGGCGAAATATCTCGCAAGGTCGTGACTACTTTTTTAAGCGCCGCTAAAAAAGTATCAATATCTTGTTCGGTGTTGTCGATCCCGAAAGAAATGACCAGCGTTCCCTGGGCATCGGCATGACTGAGCCCCAGAGACAGCAAGACATGTGATGCACGCAACGAACCGGTTGCACATGCTGAACGCGTCGATACGGCGATATTTTCATCATCGAGCATTAACATCACACTTTCCCCTTCAATATATTGGACCGAAATCGACACCAGATTGGGCAGGCTGTATTCCGGATGGGTATTGATTATATATTCGTCGATAGTGTTGGGTAATTCGGTTAAAAGTCGTTTGTTGAGTCTTTGCAAATGCGCCACTCGCTGGTCCATATCCCTTAGCGCAAGCTCCGCTGCCTTGCCGGCTCCGATAATACCGATCAGGTTCTCAGCACCGGCGCGCTTATTGTTCTCCTGAACACCGCCATCGAGGAGGGGAAAAATCCGGGTACCTCGACGAATATAAAGACCACCGACACCGGACGGGCCGTAAAAGGTATTGGCGGCAAAACTGAGCAGGTCCACTCCCAGTTTTTGAACATCCATCGGAAGCACCCCAACCGAATCCACGGCATCCGTATGGAAGATCACCTTTTTGTCACGGGTTATCTTTCCAATCTCTTCAATGGGTTGAATAGTGCCGGTTTCGTTGTTGCTGTGCATAATGGACACCAGAATCGTTTCCTTGGTAATGGCATCGGCCACTTCCTGGGGATTGACACGACCGCTGGCATCAACCGCAAGCGAAGTGACGACAAATCCGGCGGACTTGAGACGCCGCAAACTACGGATAACAGCATTGTGCTCGATATTGGATATAATGATATGCTTGCCTTTATCTTCATTGGCCATGGCCACGCCTTTAATGGCATGGTTGACCGACTCCGTTCCACCGGAGGTGAACACAATTTCTTTGGCGGTTTTGCAATTCAGCAATTGGGCCACAGCTTCACGTGCCTTCTGCAACACAGCGGCGGCTTCTTCACCGGATTTATGCTGACTGGAGGGATTGTGATAATCCTTTTCAATAGCTTCAATCATCACTTTTTTAACTTCCGGTAATAACGGTTTGGCCGATATGTGATCCAGATTAATTACTTTCATACTGACCTACCTCACTTGATCACTTCAGGTTTAATGTTCTTCTTCCAAACTGGATTGACAGGCGTCACAAAATGTAATGTCCGACTGAATTTCGATATCGCAATAGGGACAATAACATTTTTCCCCGTGCGAATGTTCATGTTTTTCTTTACGGATCGGCTGAGGCCGCTCCACGCCGGCTAATCTATCCTCATAATCTTGAATAGCTAACTGAAGGGCATCGGCACCCAGGTTGGAGCAGTGCAGCTTGTTTTTCGGCAGCCCCTCCAGAGCCACGGCGACATCTTTATTGGTAATTTTCTTAGCTTCCGTCAGACTTTTGCCTTTGGCGATTTCGGTGATCATGCTGGATACGGCAATGGCAGATCCGCAGCCGAATGTCTGAAATTTAATATCTTCGATTTGTTCATCCTTAATCTTTAGATAAATCGTCATCATATCACCGCAAAGGGGATTGCCGACCTCACCGACACCATCGGCATCATCGATGACACCGACATTGCGCGGGTTGCGGAAGTGGTCCATAACCGTTTTGCTATACATTATTCTTTCCTCCTTTATTTATCAGTATCCGAACTTCCAGCTTATCTGTAAAGCCGCCGTATTATTTATCGATAATCAATGGCGCTAAGACTCAATTTATTTTAAGTACCTTAGCACCGCGGATCTGACGCTCTTTTAGTTCGACCAGCGCTTGGTTGGCCTCTGGCAATTCATATTCCTGCACGGCCGGTTTAATCGGTATTTCAGCGGCCAGCAGTAAAAATTCACTGACATCTTTGCGGGCAACGTTGGCCACGCTTTTAATTTCCTTTTCCTGCCAGAGATGCGCTGGATAGTCCAGGCTTAACAGCGCTTTTTTATCGCCTTCTTCTTTGCGGATCGCATTGATAATCAAGCGTCCCGCCGGTTTTAGACATCTCAAAGCCGCTACGACCGGTTTCCAGGCCGGTGTCGTATCAATGATGGCATCGATCATTTCGGGGGGATCTGCGTCCGTCTCGCCTGCCCAAAAAGCACCCAATTGGCGAGCGAAATCCCGTTCTTTTTCACTTCTGGCGAAGACAAACACCTTCGTATCCGGATATTGGTGGCGTACCATTTTCAATACCAGATGGGCGGATGCGCCGAAGCCGGTTAATCCCAGGTTTTGCCCATTTTCTATCCTGCTGAGCCGCATTGAACGATAACCGATGGCACCGGCACATAAGAGCGGGGCCGCCTGCTTATCGCTAAAGATATCAGGGATGTTATAAGCGAATTCTTCGCCAACAGTCGTATATTCTGCATACCCACCGGGGGCATCCCTGCCGGTAGCCTGAAAAGATACACACAAATTCTCAGCACCGCTTCGACATAAATGACACCCACCGCAGGCAGAATGTATCCAGGCCACACCGACACGGTCACCGGTTTTGAATTTTGTGACCTTGTCACCCCCACCATCCACTCGACCCACAATTTGATGACCCAGAATCATGGGCAATTGCGGCGGAGGCGTGCGCCCTTCGATTTCATCCAACTCGGTGTGGCACACACCACAGGTGGATACTTTTATCAAAATCTCGTTTCCCTCAGGAACCGGCTCCGGAATATCCTCTAGTGAAAGCGGACTTTTATTTTCAGCGATCAAAACCAGCTGGTTTAGCACCATTGCTTTCACGGAACCAATCCTCCTGAAAGTGAACTATTTCAGCATGTTACCCATGATGAAAACGTTCTTTTGCAGATCAAATAAGTTTGTATAACCTTTAGCCTGATTCTGCAATACCTATTCTCAATTTTGCCTTCTACCTTAAAACATGATATGCAGCCCTGCATTGCACCTCCCCGTCAACATTAAAGCTCGCAGTATCGGTAAAATATGGTAAACTGAGTGTAATTTCATCTTGGCATTAATTTTCATGCAAGATTCAGATATTCCTGAATCTTGCACGAGTCGGAGGTTTTCATATGCAAGGCATTTCAGGGCGGAGCTATAGTGAACTATGCTTCGCTCTGAATAACGCAGCAGATGGAAGCCTCCGGCTCGCCCAGCTTGTTGGGGCGACTTGTCCCGTCGAAGCTCGAAGAGCGAAGTCGGAAGCTGAAAGCGAAGACCAAAGGGTGAAAATTAATGCGATAACATGATTTTCATCCATCTTGACCAACAAATATTTGATACATGTGTATAATTTATCGGACGTGACGTTATAACATGTAATCTCATCTTCGCATTAATTTTCATGCAAGATTCAGGAAAGAGTTTGATGCCCAAGCGTCGCAAAATATGGATCACACTCATCAGCCTCGCTGCTGTTTTTTTGTGCGTGTTGATCCTTCTTATGATCGTTACCCCACAACTGATTAACCTGGAAAGCGTCAAGCAAGAGGTCAAGCGTTTATATGCCAGGGATTTGGGCGGTACTATCGAATACCAGCGACTCCATATGGCGTTTTTTCCGCGTCCGCACGTGGTTATATCTGACATCAGTTTTACGATCCCCGAAAATCTACAGGGCACGGTGGATTTGATTAGGATCTATCCGAAAATCCTGCCGCTTTTCACTGGTGATCTTGAAATCAGTGTCATCCATTCGCGATCTCCGGAAATTACCATCAATTTGCCCCAGGCCATCGAGGCGGAAAAGACGGCTCCCATGCCTTTCTCGTTGGAAACCCCTGGTGAGTGGTTAAAATCGATCATTCAATCGATACCGGAATTCAAGCTTCCCAGTACTGCTGTCACTGTTCGTAACGGCAGGGTAAATTTTATCAAGGGGCAGCAGCGTTTTTTGGGGCTTCAGGGCGTGACCAGCCAAATAAAACATAAAGGCCCAACTATTCAATTTTCCGCCCAATGCCAGTCGAATTTCTGGGAAAACATCTCCATTAAAGGCCAGTACACGCAGCAGGGCTTTAAACTGAACAGCCAGATCATACTCAATCAGTTTCGACCGCATGCTGTGGGTGAATACTTCTTTCCCGACGCCAGCCTGAAGATGACAAACGCTCGGGCGAACCTGATCGTAGACCTGATAACCGATGGCCCCGATTATCTTCAGGCTGACATTCAAGGATCAATACCGTATATGCATTGGCGGCGTGCAGATAAAGAGCTGAACATAACGGACACCCAGCTGCAGGCCCGTATGCAATTCATTGAGGACAATCTTTCCCTGGAGATTACGCAGCTTGATTTGACAGATCCCAGCTTGCGCCTGGCGGGTCGGTTCAACATTGATCCCCGGCAGCCTCGCATCCAACTCGCGTTGGAAGGCCGGCAGATTAATGTGGCCACCACTCGAAGAATCGCGCTGGCACTAACTGAAGATTCAGACACGGTTTCCAATATATTTAACATATTGAATGATGGCGATATCCAACGCATCACGCTTGAAACTCAGGCATCAGATTGGGCGCAACTGGCTGACGAGAAAAAAATGGTGATCCGAGGAAACCTCGTGGGCGGCAAAATTTCTCTCCCGGTGGGCTCGCTTAAGCTGGAAAATGTGCAAGGTGATGCAATCCTAACAAACGGCATTTTAATCGGTGAAAATGCCGAGGCCCAAATGGGAAATTCGTTTGCGAAAAAAGGAAAAGTGTCCATCCCCCTGACAAAAGATACCGCCCCATTTCATATTGAAGCACTCGTGCAGGCCGATTTGTCACAACTTCCCCCTGTTCTGACCAATCTGATTGATGACCCAAAATTTCAAAAGGAGCTTATGCTAATTGAAAAGTTTGAAGGCAATGCTTTGGGCATGCTGGTGATTGGTGAAGATTTGCGTGACACCCATGTGAAGGTCATGGCCTCTGACTTCATTGTAAATGCCGTTTATAAGCGCATCCCTTATCCGGTGACCATTAAAGGCGGCAGTTTCCTTTTAGACGGCAGCCAAATAGCACTGACCGACTGCGATGCCCGCATTGGAAAGTCCAGTGTATCTCGGCTATCAACTCGCTTCGGTTGGCAAAAGTCGCCATCTCTGGAAGCATCTTCAGCATCTATCTATATCGATTTGGCCCAATTGCACGCATGGTTGGCACAAATGCAAACGTTGGCAAATGACCTGAGTATAATTGAGACCATCGAAGGCGCCGTCTCCTTACTAGATCTAACCCTCAACGGGCCTCTTCTCAAACCCGCCCAGTGGCAGTTGGCATCTAATGGTGTGATACAAAACCTGGTACTCAGTTCGGCTCAACTGCCCGGTGTGTTGACAATCGCCCAGGGCCAATTTAGGTGTGCCAAGAAACAGTTGAGCATCAAAAAAATGAATGCCCAGGTGGGACAATCATTGTTTTCAGAATTGAATGCCAAGCTCAAGTGGGACAAGGAGACATCTTTAGCTGCAAGTGCCGGCGCAAGCGTCCTGAATCTGGATGAAGTTTATGCCTGGCTAGAATCCCATCAGACCTTGAAACGACATGTCAAGGACGTTCCCGCCTTAAGTGGCAACTTGGCATTCACAAATTTGAAATTTGACGGCCCCATCAGCGCCAAATTGAATCAAAACATGAATTTCAGCGGTGCGATTGAAAAATGGCATATTCGCTCAGCAAAATTTCCCACCGATATAGAGTTGGCCGGCGGAGACATATTGTGGCGCCGCTCGCGAATCGATCTGCAGGAAACCAATGCCAGATTCGGCACCTCAACGATTCGTCAATTATCATTCGGCAAGCAGTGGGGGGAAATTTCTTTATTTGAACTCACCGCCGGTGCCGCCAATATTCAGCTCGCAGAACTATATCCCTGGCTGATATCTTTCGAAACGCTGGATAAGATGTTCAAGGGTTACAAAGCCACTCAGGGTAAATTAACGCTCACCGATTTGGATTTTAAAGGGCCGGTCGGTGCCGCCAAGGCCTGGCAATTTCAGTTGGCCGGCGACCTAATGGGAATGGATCTTGAATCCGATTTTTTCAAAGCGCCCATTCGTGTCAAAACCGCCAATTTTGCTGCCAAAGATACTCCTGCAGGTGTAGGCCTGAGCGGCCGCATTGATCTGAAAGCAGCGCAAATTGCATGGGAGGACAGTCAAATCCTTCTTCAGGGCGACGCCTCTTTTTCTGAAGATGAATTGTCCCTTGATCTACAGTTGACAGCAGATCAGCTAAACTGGGGACAGATTGACCAAATCGCCAGCGTAGAGAAGGGGTCAGCCTCTGAAGAAAAAAAGGAACTGCGGGGCAGTTTGAAGGTCGAACTCGATAATTTCACGTATGATCGTTTTTCATGGCGCCCGGTTCATGCCGACATCTTCTTTGGCAAGACCGATACCCGAATTGTTATTCGCAAAGCCGACTTTTGCGGCATTCAGTTTCCCGGCATTTTAAAGATTTCCGGCGACACATTTGAGCTTTATTTTAATCCGGCTGCAATAGATCATGATTTGGACACGAGTCTTATCTGTCTGTTCGACAAACAGAATTTGATGGCGGGCAACTTCAATCTCGACGGCGAGCTCATGGCCAAGGCCAGACCCAGCGAATTTCCCAAATCTTTGACCGGAAATTTGGAATTCAACTCGACTGAAGGACGGATTTATCGTTTCGGCTTGCTGGCCAAAATATTTGCGTTGCTCAATGTCACTGAAATTTATAGGGGTGAAGTCCCGGATCTGAAAGGCAAAGGCTTTGCCTATAACTCGATGACGGCCAACGGTGTTTTTGAAGATGGCAAACTCATCATTCAAGACACTTCCATCGACAGTCCTTCCATGGGAATCGCTATTGAAGGGGATATCGATTTAATCAAAAAAAAGGTCGATCTCATCGTATTGGTCGCCCCATTTAAAACTGTTGATCGGATTGTCAAGATCATCCCTCTGGTCGGCAACATATTGGGGGGGAATTTAATTTCGATACCATTTAGAGCCATTGGTGACCTGGAAGATCCGGATGTCATACCGTTATCACCAACTGCTGTGGGCTCCGGGCTGCTGGGTATTTTGGAAAGAACACTTAAGCTGCCGATCACCATCATTCAGCCGGTTCTTCCCGGTTCAAAGAAGGAAGCTGAGAAAGAAAAAAAACAGCCACGTCGTCCATCGCCTTAACGCAATCCTCATAATTCTTGACTTTTCCATTAAGCTTACTATGTTGAAATTGAAATTTTGGTTCACGAATAAAATTTAATCTAAGGAGATGGAAAAATGGCTTATACTTGTAAAAACTGCGGAGCAGTCGCCAATGCACCCGGGCATCTGTGCAATCCGTGTGGCGACAAGTCCAAATGCTCTTTCTGTGGCGCATCCGAAACAGATCACACTCACCAGTGCAAAGATAAACTAGCTGCCATGAAATTTGTGTGCGGCGGCTGCGGTCGCGTAGCAATGGAGCAGGAACATCTATGCAAGCCAACACCCATAACATAAATTCCCCGTAAAAATGAAAAGGGCGGCTGCAATAGGTCGTCCTTTTTTTTGTTGAAAATATGACAATTCTATCCCATAAATAAACCCAGCAACAAAAATGGCAGGCGAACCATGCACAAAAAGCCCCCTACATTCGAACAGGGCCCCATCCGACCGCCCAATGAAGCCCGCAGCCTGCTGCTGCGTTTGACGCGCAACTGCCCCTGGAACCAGTGCCTGTTTTGCCCGGTATACAAACGTGACAAATTTTCCCTGCGAACCGTAGATGAAATCAAACAGGATATCCTGGCCGCCAAGCGGATAGCCGATGACATCAAAGCGCTTTCATGGAAACTGGGACACAGCGGCGCCGTCAATGATGCGGTGATCAGTGCCATCTTCAATCAGCCCGAAACTTCCACTCAATACCGCAGCATTGCGGCTTGGTTATATTACCGGACGGATGCATGCTTTTTGCAGGACGCCGATAATCTGATCATGAAAACCAAAGATCTGGTGGCGGTTTTGCAGTTTTTAAAAGCGCAATTTCCGGATATCAAACGCGTGACCACCTACTCCCGATCCCGAACTGTCATCCGCAAATCTGTGGATGCATTAAAGCAAATCCGCCAAGCCGGTCTGGACCGTGTGCATATCGGGCTGGAAAGCGGGTATGATCCATTGCTGAAGCTGATGAAAAAGGGTGTTACCGGCGCCCAGCACATTGAAGCCGGCAAACGCCTGCTGGCGGCCGGCATGGAGGTATCCGAATATGTAATGCCCGGCCTGGGCGGCCAGGAAATGTGGCGTGAGCATGCCATTGAAACCGCCAAGGTTTTGAATCAAATTAACCCCCATTTTATCCGGCTTCGCAGCCTCCGAGTGCCAGATCACGTGCCGCTGCACGAACGCTTGGAGGATGGAAGTTTCACGATGCAAACCGATGATATGCTGGCCGAAGAGATTGGACTGTTTATCAAAACCCTCGATGGCATTACCAGTACCGTAACCAGCGATCATATTATGAACCTGCTGGAAGAGGTTAGCGGCAAGCTGCCGGATGATAAAGAAAAAATGCTGGCCGTCATCCAATCCTATCAAGAGCTCTCGGAAACCGACCGACTCGTTTATCGCGCCGGCCGCCGCGGTGGCGCCTATCGCTCGCTTGATGATTTGAAACGCGACCCGGCGACTTACCAAAAAATCAAAAACCTGATTCAAACGGTGCAGCAAGAGGAAGGACCGCAGGGGATCGAAAGAATGATTTCTGAAATGGTCGACCGTTATATCTGATAACCTCCTAAATAGTCAGAAAAGCAGCGCATGTGTGTTTGGTATTGGGTGTTTCGTGTTTCGTATTATGAAATTCGGACATGAAGCCATATGATTCATACCAAACACTAAACACCAAAAACGAAACACCAGGTTTAAGTATCCAACTGACATCTATACCGCTTGTCATATTAATGTTCCGAAAAAAAGGATGGCGGCATAAGTGTTGTAGCAAAAAAGCGTTCCGCAATCGGAACGTTTTTTTGACAACCACTATAAATCGTATTTCTGGAGAAATGAAAAGTGGAATCAATTCGGATCCTGGGAACTGGCTCAGATGTTCCGCCTAAACGGCTGACCAATTTTGATCTGGAAAAAATGGGCCTAGATACAACCGACGAGTGGATTCGCAAGCGCACTGGCGTGGTGGAGCGCAGAATTGCTGATCCGGATATCACGGCAGCCGACCTGGGTTGCGCGGCTTCACAAACGGCGTTGGCGGCGGCTGGCCTGACTGCGAAAGACATCGACTTAATCATCATGGCCACCATTACGCCGGATACTTGCTGTCCGTCGGCCGCAAACTGGCTGCAGGCCAAACTGGACGCCCCCCAGGCGGTCACCTTTGATGTGACCGCAGCCTGTTCCGGATTTATTTTCGGCTTAAATGTGGCCGAACAATATTTAAAAAATAAAGCCTACAAACGTGTTCTGGTGGTGGCCGCTGAGATCATGACCCGCACTCTTAATTGGAAAGATCGCGCCTCCTGCATTTTATGGGGCGACGGTGCCGGCGCTGCGGTACTGGCGCTGGGAACGGATGGCCACGAAATTCTATCCACCCACATCCACACAGACGGTGCCAATGGCCAGGATCTGTTGCTTCCCGGCGGCGGTTCAAAAACCACGCCGATTTCCCATGAAAGTGTCGATCAGGGCCTGCACGACCTCAAGCTGATCGAAGCCAGTTTGAGTTTCCGCGTGGCGGTGCGGCATTTCATCGACGCCATAAATGAAGCCCTTGAATTCAACAATCTAACGGTCGATGATGTCAGCTGGTTTATTCCCCATCAAGCCAACATCCGCATGTTTCAAAATATTGCCAGATCGCTAAAAATCCCCTTCGATCGCTTTTATCTGACGCTGCAAAAATATGGCAATATCTCCTCGGCCTCCTGTGCGATTTCCCTGGATGAGGCTGTCCGTGACGGTAGTATCAAAGCCGATGATGTCATCTGTTTGCCGGTTTTCGGCGGCGGACTGACCTGGGGCAGTGCACTGATCCGATGGTAGTCTATCGAGCCGAATCGTCACCTGAAAAAAATCATCTATGAACCATTATCGAAGACGAGGGCGAAAATGATGCAGCGTTCTTCCACTCGCACGGATCGTCGTCCTCGTTAGCCAGATGCACATCAAAGAAGCACCTTTCCATTCATTTTTATTTTTATTTGTCTTCGGGGAGACAACATCCTTATTCTGAAGCGCTCTGGCTGCCCCTTAATTTGGCGATAAACCGGCTAATCATTTCACGGATTTCTTTGATGCGAAAAACATAGCCGGCTAAAAGCATGAGCGCTGCAAACGCAATGCCGGTCACCAGCACAATCTGTAAACTGCCGCCAAATGTTGCTGCATCCATTCTGCTGAAGACTGTTTGCTTAAGTCCGACCAAACAAAGGCCCAGCACGATGCTCACAAAAATAATCTTCAGATAGGCTCGATAGACATCTCGGCTTCCGGCATTGCGGGTGCGCCGGTTCCAGAGGACATATAAAACGAACACCTGAAATACGGCAGACAGTGAAGCTGCCAGTGCGACCCCACGGGTACCGAGCAGTTTTAATCCCAACAGATACAAAGGAATGCTCAAGAGAACCGCCACAGTACCATATATTGCCGGAAAAAGGGTGTCCTGCATGGCATAATAAGCTCTGGGAACAATCGTGTTGGCCGCAAATGCGAAAGATCCCACCAGAAAAAAGATGAGCACAGCGGATGCCTGGCCCGTGGCGCTGGCGTCAAATTTGCCGCGTTGAAACAGTATTAAAACAATTTCGTGCCGCAACACCATCAACAGAACCGAAATGGGAATCACCAAAGACAGATAACGCAGCGTGTCGTTCAGCAATTGATTCAATGCTTCCAATTTGTTCTCGGCTACCAGACGGGCCATGAACGGATAGGAGGCCACACCAACGGCCTGACCAAAAAAGGCAACTAAAAGGAGCATGGTCCGTAAACTGTATTCTAAATCTGCAATACTGCCCGGCGGCAGGTAGCTGCCAAAAAATTTTAAAAAAATTTCCATAGAAAAAAACAGGGTCAATCCAAGCATCAATGGTAGGGTAAGCTTGATATATTTTATCAGATCCGGATGATTGAAATTAAAATTGGGCGCAAATTGCAGACCTGCTTTTTTAGCCCCCCAAAACTGAAGCACAAAATTACCGACGAACGCCCCTACCAGCACACCCCAGGAAAAACCTTCCATCCCGATTTTCGGCCCCAGCAATAGACCACCGGATATGATGCCCAGATTGTAGATCAGCGGTGCCAACGCCGGTATTAAAAATTTTTCTTTGGCGAATTGAACTGCCATAAAAAGACCGCCGCCGAAGAAAAAAAACTGTGCCGGCAAAATAATGCGGGTCATTCTGATAACATCCTGCTGAAAGACGGGTTCGGTTCGGCCACGAGCAATAAGGGCCACGATGTCCGGTGCATAGATCATCCCGATCGCAATTAACAACAGCAAAAGAAGTCCAAAGCTACTGAAAACGACCGAAAAAACATTCCATCCATCCGCTTCGCGCCTGTCTGCAAGATACCGGGAAAAAATCGGAATAAAGGTGATTGAAAGAAAACCGCTGGCGACAATGTGATTTAATATTTCAGGAATGACAAAGGCCACTTGATAGGCATCGACTTCTGCGCTGCGACCACCGATATAGGCGATCACCACCAACCTGAAAAATCCGGCCAGACGGCTTAAAAAAACAGAGGCCATCATGATCAGCGCGGCCATTCCCAATTTTTTGTAGATTGAAGAAGACATCCCCATTGCCGTTTTACACCGGTATGCGTTTAGACATTACTGCAGTTGTTCAGAAGGCTTTATCAGAAAGCACCGCAGAAGGCAAAACATCATAGACTTGCTTTTGAGGGCTTTTGACCCCATATTTTGACATTAACAGAACAGACTCAAAAATCAGGCTTCCCTACCAAATGATGCTCAAAAGGTCGATTCTTGACAGGATTCGGCAGATCTTTTAAACTGAAAATTGTCATGACCAAAAAGGAAATCATTTCACAGAAAATAACGGCGCTCTTCGTTTACGGACGGCCTCCGTTGGTCTTTGCCGGTTTGATCTGCGCCATTGCCGTCATGTGGACGCAAAACCCGGTCATGTATACGATCGGCGTGGTGTTTTTGTTTATTTCCATGAGTTTTGATCTGGTTGATGGCTGGTTTGCCGCCCGTTTTGAGCTCCACCCGCCATTGGCGCAACTGGCCGACCGCCTGATGGATAAACTGGTCTACTCCATCATATTTCCGCTGCTGGCCGTCGGTGTCATGTGGCGCGTACATTTTAGTTCACCAGACCCCACCCGGGGAGAAATGCTGCATGCCATCCTGGTTCTATTGTTAACGGTGGCGGTTTTAATCCGGGACAACTTTGCGCACTTTATGCGCGGCTTTGCCGTTCGGCATGATCAGGAGCTTGAATACAAGGAGTTTACCCGTCTGCGGACCATTGTTGCCGCCCCGGTGGGCGCGTTGCTATATGCCTATGCGTTTTATGTACCCGAGGGACCGCCCTCAAAAATCTATTTCTGGATATCGTGGCTGGGGAATCTGCCGCTGCGGGGCTTATTCTTTATCGAAATCATTTTTTTGATCATCACCTTCGCCTCCATTGCCGGTTATGTCCGCAAGTATGGTCGCTTGTGTCTGGACGAGCTGTGTCTGGGAAATGAGCAGATGCGACGCCGCATTTTGGCCTTCTTTCCCAATGCATTGACCCTCATGAATGCCATGATGGGACTGCTGGCCGTATTTTTTGCCTATCAGGGACGCATCCGGGAAGCGTCACTGTTCTTGATCGGTGCCGCCTTATTTGACAAACTTGACGGCGCTGTGGCCCGCAAGCTGGGTCTGACGGAACCATTCGATACAGAAAAGCCGCAAGAGTCCATCAGTTTTGGAAGTCTGCTTGACGACATCTCTGATGCGGTCAGTTTTTGTATCGCACCGGCCTGGATTTTTTATATCACACTCTCCGGCCATCCGGACCCGGTTCTTCAAAAATTACCACTAGGCTGGATTGCCTGGCTATATGCCCTGCTGGGAATTGGGCGCCTGATTTATTTCACGCTGGACAAATCACCGATTCCTGGCTTTTTTAAGGGCATGCCCACGCCGGCAGCCGCTTTGCTGGTGATGTCGGGTTTGATCATTTTTGGTCAGGCCATAAATGACGGCTCCGACTGGATCCGATTCTGGGGCATTTTTTGTTTTGGATTGGTCATTGTGGCTTCCCTGCTGATGAACGCCTATCCGCTGCGATATCTGCACCTGGGTCGCTTTATGAGCCGGCACCCCTGGTTTGGGCGTGGAACGCTGATAGTCATCTTCTCCGTATTTACACCCTATTACGGTCAAGCCTGCCTGACTTACATGCTGCTGTATACCCTATCGCCCCTGGTCACCTGGCGCATCGATCCGGAGATCGCCGCCCAGGAAACCCGCACCAAACCGGCCATACCGTAACAGCGATTTTAAAAATATATGATAAAGGTTATCGGTTAGCCGGTTTAGCCCGTTGCCCGTTTGCCCGCAAACAGACCATCAGACATATTTCAGATTTTAACAGGCTTAATCCCGCTTTGCGGGGACCTTCGGCCGGCTCAACGGGCTCAACCGGCTAAACGGGTTCAACCGATTTAGGCACAAATTGGCGCTTATGGAAACCTGGTATCAACAGTTTCAAAGTCAAAAAAATATCCATCAGGCTGCAACTCAATGGGTTCCGGCACGGCCCAGCTGCCTCCCATGGCGCGATGCAGATTGACGCGGTTGGTTAAAATACTCAAATCCACCTGCGCCAGATTGTCCTCGGCTGTAAAACGCGTTTGCTGGGCGTCGAGCACGTCCAAATACTGGATCAATCCCTTAATATAGCGGTTTTCAGCCACCCGCTGGGTCGCACGGGCCTCTTCTAAAAAAACCACCTCTCGTTGCCGTCGCTCAAGCTGTTTTTGGCGGGTTAACAACGCCCCTTCCACTTCGGCAAAGGCATTTAAAACCGTATTGGCATAATCCGAAACCGCTTGATCATACTGGGCTTCAACACCGCGTTGGCGGGCTTTCAGGCGGTCAGCATTCACAAGGGGTTGCGTCACACCGCTAGCGAAATTCCAGATAACGCTGTCACTTTTAAAAAGCCGGTCTTTACCGTCAGCATTCCAGCCGTAACTGCCGGTTAGGGTAATCTGTGGAAAGCGGTCGGCTTTGGCGGCACCGATCAGCTCGTTTATGGCCTGTAATCGCAGCTCTGCTGCACGAATATCAGGCCGTTTGAGCAACAAAGTCGACGCCAGACCGCTCGGTACCGGATCTGGCTGACGGTAGTAATCCTGGGGCTGGGTTCGGGCCGGCCGGGTTTCCGGATAGCGGCCCAGTAAAATCGCAAGCTGCTGTTGGGTGATTCCCAATTCCTGCTGCAATTGAGGAACACGGACCTGGGCTCCGGCCAGGATGCGCCGCGCCTGGCGGACATCTAATGCCGAAGTCAAGCCTCGGCGATAACGGGTTTCGACAAATTGCAAACTGCGTTCAAAAGCGGCGATGCTCTCAGCGGCAATCTGCAGTCGCCGTTCAAAGGCTTCGATCTGCAAATACAGGTTGATGGTTTCAGCGACCAGAGTCTGGGCAATCGTCCGCCGGTTGGCTTCGTCAACCAGAATATCATTCCAGGCCGCTTTGGAGGCTTTGGCCAGACGGCTCCACAGATCAATTTCAAATAGGGCCAGAAACGACACCTGATGGGTGGTAATGGTCTCACCACGTCCGACATTGACACCGCCGAAACGGCGTCTATCCCAGTCATAATCAAAATTAACTTGTGGCCAGCGGTCGGCACTTACCTGAACAAACTGGGCCCGGGCCTCCAATATACGGGCTGCAGCCTGTTTCAAATCCCAGTTATACACCAATACCGCCTCAACCAAGCGGTTGAGCTCAGGATCATTGAAATCCTCCCACCAGCGATCGGCAATCACCGTATCGGCAGTGGATTTGACCGAATCCTTCTGGAAATATTCCGGGATTTCGACATTGATATCAGGGCGCTGATAGTGCGGGCCCAGGTTAATACATCCGATCAGGCCTATCAGCATAATGCCCATCGTGCTGATCAGAAAATATCGACGCGACATGGCTCTGCCTCCTTTGGCTTGGCATCCAATCCATTGATTTTATTTAATTATTAGAAACTAAAGCGTTGTATAAAACCCTTGTTTTAATGTCAAGCCCAGCCATGTTTTCAGCTGTTTGACATAAATGTGCGTAGCGCCTTCTATTATTCTCATCATGTTGAAATTATTGCAATTTTACAAATTCGGCGACGATACGCAACGGTAGACATCGACCCCAGATAACACACCCGGCAGAAACCGTCACGGATACAAATGGATCGAATTTGATGATTTAAGCACATAAGCCTTGCATGTATTTTCAAATTAAAGTAATAGGAAAACCACGTCAAAGCTTTACTTGGAGAGGCACACATTGCACCTCGAAATATGGGCAGACGCTTAGCAAGACCTTCCGGAAATCCCGGCCTTTTGATTTGGGCCATAACGCCATGAGACCGGGCATTATCTTTTTGCCAACCTTCGGGTGACCGGATATTTGGACGATGAACGCCATCATCAGGTTACAGGCCAGCTATGGCATGAACCGAATATTGGGCCACAATCATTCCCGATGGAAAATTTTATAATTCGTGCTAATTAAAAACGCATCGTAAAGCTAGTCTAAATTTCAACATAGAAACATCAATACAAAACGCGGTAGCCAACAGGGTCGTATTGAAGCTCAATTAAAGGCAAAAAACTAATCCGACACTTCGTCTTTGAGGAAAGTTACAATGAGTTTTACGGATAGCAAATCGAATTCAGAAAAATATTGTATAGGGATTGATGCGGGATCGGTGAGCCTTAACTGCGTGATGATTAATCATAATAAAGAAATTGTTTATGAATCTCCTTACAAGCGTCATTTGGGCAAAGTTGAAGATGAAGTATTCAGACTTCTCGATACACTTTATCGAAAATTTGGGCAAGAAAATGTCACGGCCGTCGCTTTCACAGGGAACCATGGCAAAAAAATCAGCGATGAGCTGAGTACCTATTATGAATTTGAAACAATTAGCCAAGTAATAGGATCATTATTCATCAATGATGAAGTCAAAACAATTATAAGTATGGGGGGACAAGATACTTCACTTTTACAAATACATCACGAAGTGGATGGTTGGGAGCTACAGTATTTTAATACAAACGGACCCTGTGCATCTGGAACGGGATCGTTTATCGATCAACAGGCACAAAGACTGGCAACGGCTATATATGAAAAGAAAGCCAATATATCTGAAGACCAAATTAATAAAATCTTAGACGATTTCGTCCAGCTTGGGCTCAAAAGCCAGAAGCCGGCCGACGTTGCCTGCCGATGTACCGTTTTTACAAAATCCGATATGATACATCTTCAGAACAAAGGTGAGAAGCTCGAAGATATCATCTATGGATTGCATTTGGGAAATGCCAGAAATTATATGAGTACGCTGGTGACCAATCGTGTCCTCGAAGATCCGGTGATATTTATTGGCGGACTTTCCATGAATGAATTGCAGGTGCGTGCTTTCAGGCGTTATTTCCCAAATTTGATCATACCCGAATATAATGTTTCCTTGGGCGCCTTGGGTGTGGCGCTGCAAGCCTTAGCGGAAGGAATAGAAAACAGCCCCAAAATAGATGGTATCGGGGATATCTTTAGAGAAGAAAAATTAGAATTGCCTATAGCTGAAAAATTACAGCTCAAAAAGACATCTTTCCCATCTGATAACGCGGTTCGCAAAAGGTTTTTGACAAAGAAAATACCCGTATATCTTGGCATCGATGTTGGCTCCACCACCACAAAATACGCTCTAATCGATCAAGATAAAGAAATAATTCACAAAAATTATGTTCATACGCAAGGAAAACCCATTGAAGTAACTCAAAATCTACTTAAAAAGCTAAGTGAAGGGATTAGTGATAAAATCGACATAAAGGGCACTGCAACTACAGGTTCAGGGAGAAATGTGGTCGGCGATTTTCTTAATGTGGATTTGATTATTGATGAAATCACAGCTCATGCCAGAGGTGCGGTGGAGATTGATCCTGACGTTGATACCATCTTTGAAATTGGAGGACAGGATTCAAAATATATCTATATTGCCAACACGTATCCTCTTGATTTTGATATGAACAAAGTCTGTGCAGCAGGTACCGGCAGCTTTCTTCATGAATTGGCCAATAAATATGGTATCAACATCGTTGGCGAATTTCAGGATATTGCTCTCTCATCAGGCCGACCGATTAAGCTGGCCGAACGCTGCACGGTTTTTATGGAATCGGATCTGGTTTCCTACCACCAGAAAGGGATGGAGCAAAAAGACCTCATGGCCGGTCTATGTTATGCAATAGTATACAATTATCTCAATCGGGTGGTTGGCAAAAGAAAAATAGGCCAAAAAGTGATGTTCTTAGGTGGGCCATCGCTCAACAAAGGTGTTGTCGCCGCATTTGAAAATGTGCTCGGACGAGGCTTAACAGTCCCCAAGCACAGGGAGGTCTTAGGTGCCTACGGAGCCGCCATTAGCGTGCAGGAAAAGATGTTAACAGAAAATAAAAAATCAAGCGTCTTCCGCGGATTAGATAGCGCAATCAATGATCGCATGACTTATAAGGATAAAATATGTCGTGCTGACGCCAAGTGCCACAATCAATGCAAGCTTAAGATTTATGATTTCGATGGACGCAAAAGCATATGGGGCGGGGAATGTGGCCGATACGAAGTGAGCCATAGACAAGGAGACAAGCAAGAGAACTTTTTTCAATTAAGACAAAATATTTGGCATAACCATATTGCGAGGGTTTATTCTGAATTAAAGGAACAACCCTTGATGGAGGTTGACGGTCGACCGACAATAGGGATGCAAAGAACTCTCTATACGATTCATACTGGGATCTTATGGGCTCATTTCTTTGATCAATTAGGGTTCAGGCTTGTTCTGACACGCCCAACAGATAGTGAAATTTCCAGTGATGGGATCGAAGCAATGGTTTCAGAAACCTGCTACCCCATAAAGGTTTCTCACGGGCATATAAAGGCGCTTATTGGGAAAACAAGATATTTATTTTTACCCTCTGTTGTCGATATGCCAACGCCCAATGAGCAAGAAACTGGATTCTATTGCCCTTTAGTCCAGTCTAATTATTACATGACGAAGAGTTCACTTGATTTAGACGAAAACGTGGTTTTTCATCCCGTTATTCACTTAAAAAATGATCTTGATACCTTGGCACTGGAAATGTCAGAGCAACTCCCCTCAAGGCGAGGATTTCGCAAGTCAAGTGTAAAGAAAGCCCTTGAGCATGCCTGGAGACGGCAAGAAAAATTCAACAAAGAACTTTTTGCAAGGGGAAAGGACTTTTTTGAATCGCATGACCCAGACCGTCCACTCGTTATTGTTACAGGCCGACCTTATAATCTCTACGATGATCGGTTAAATTTAAAGCTTGGGCATAATTTAGCCAAAATTGGCGTTACAGCTTTGCCAATGGATTTTATAGATGTGCGTTCCATCGATTTATCCGATTTCCCCTCGATGTATTGGGGATTGGGGGCTCAGATTCTGAGGACAGCAAAGTTTATAAAAAGTCATCCCAACTATTTTGGGCTGCATATCACCAATTTCAGTTGTGGACCCGATTCTTTTCTTGAGCATTTTTATAAATACATTATGGGAGATAAGCCTTACCTCATTTTAGAATTGGATGAGCACAGCGCAGTCGCTGGAGTGATGACCAGGCTGGAAGCATATAAAAATGTCATCGAAAACACTATGAAGAGAGCAAACGCTGTGTCACCTAAAAGGCAAGAAATTATAAGCTATTAAGGCAAAACATGGAAGCAAAAAAAATTCATACATTCCAATCTATTTCTGACAACGTCGGTCAATTTAATCTTCAGGAGAAAACTTTTTTAATTCCAGAGATGGCCCGGATAGGTTGCCATCTTCTTGCAGGTGCGTTCAGGGGTTTTGGCATAAATGCCATCGTTATCGAAACCTATAAAGGCCTAGATCTTGGGAAAGAATTTACCTCGGGCAAAGAGTGCTTCCCCTGTCAAGTCACCACGGGCGACATTCTATATTTTCTAAAAAAGGAAAAGGAAAGATTAGGTAATAATTTTAACACCGAAAATTATATCTATTTTATGCCTGAAGCAACCGGCCCCTGTCGTTTTGGGATGTACAATAAATATCAAAGGATCGTTTTAGATTCCTTTCCGGAACTCAGAAAATTAAAAATCGGCTCACTGACCACGGGGAATGCGTATTCATTAGATGGAATGATTGATGAAGACTCAGCCAAGGAGCTGAGAAAAGTGGCTTATTTTTCTGTGATCATTGGAGATGCTCTTGACAGACTCCTTTGGAGAATCAGGCCTTACGAGAAGGAGCCCGGCATGACCGATGACTTCATAGAACGCGCCATGAATCATATGAGTGACGCCTTTGAAACCTATGGTCCAGAGTCTAATTTTGAACAAATCCTCGATGAACTGGAAAAAATAACCGTTGAAGGAAAATCGATTATCGATCCGACAATTGCGCGTAAACCCCTGATCGGCATTGTCGGGGAGATCTATTTGAGAACACATACATATTCCAATCAGGATCTGGCACGAACGTTAGAAAAATTTGGTGCCGAAGTTGTTATTTCATCTCTAACCGAGTGGATGGATTTCACCGCCTATGAAAACTCAAGGTTGTCTAAAATAGAACTTCGACGACATTTGAAACAGTTTAGAACCGATAGATTAAAACGAATTCTTAAAGATATATTAAATTATGACATTACGCTATTTTACCAACAGAAAAAACAAAAAGATGTTTACAAGCTGCTAAACTCCCACATTGACCTGCCTGAGGCGCATAGAGTTGCTGACCTGGAAAAAATCATCAAGAAATACGATTTGTATTCTTTTGACATCGGTACCGAAGCCTGCTTGAGCATTGCAGGTCTCGTAGAATATGCCAAAGAAGCATATAATGGCGTTGTCAATGTTTATCCATTCACATGTATGCCCGGCACAATCACTTCAGCAGTTATTAAGCCTATTATGAATCGTTTGGAAGTGCCTTTTTTAGACGCCCCCTATGACGACAGCTACCAACCCGGCAGAGAAGCGACCATGAGAACATTTATGTATCAGGCTCAGCAACATTTTAAACGTAATGGACGTAAGAGCCATTAAGCTTAATACACAGCTGTCACGACACAGGGCGCCCAACGCAAAGGATAAAAATTGTCGCATGCTCTGCACATCCAAAAGACTTTAAACTTTCATCATATCAGTGTATCAAACGTGAGTGTTATTGCGTTCTCCGGAACCCATGGTACCCTTGCGAGCCGCAAATGAATGTTGCTGCAAATTTGCTGGCGACCGGCCCCTATCGGTAAATGGCAAATAAATCGATCTCCGTCTTTTCATTGATAACAACTTTATTTCTTTTTATGGGTCATTACTATAAATCTGTCAGCATATGCAGAGCTATCGTGCATATCATACTCATATTGGGAGCCAGCTTATCTATGGCCAGCGCAGCCAGTCAAGATACCATTCAGTTGCCCGAACCGCGGACCGATGGAAACACCTCGGTCGAACAGGCGCTCCTGTCCAGACGATCGGTGCGTTCTTATAAGGACGCGCCCTTGGACCTTGCCGAAATTTCCCAACTGGTGTGGTCTGCCCAGGGTATTACCAACGCGCGTGGCTTCCGCACATCACCCTCTGCCGGCGCCCTATACCCGCTCGAGCTTTATGTCGTCGCCGGCCGGGTCAAAGACCTCCCACCCGCTATCTATAAGTACGAACCCCTCCAGCATGCCTTGGTCAAAATCATCTCCGGCGACAAACGATCGGATCTCAGCCATGCCGCTCTGCACCAGGGCGCCATCAAAAGGGCACCCGCAATCCTTTTGTTTAGCGCTGTGTATGAGCGCACCACCGGCAAATACGGCCAACGCGGTATCCGTTATGTTCACATGGAGGTGGGGCATGCGGCCCAAAATGTCTGTATGCAGGCGCAGGCTTTAGGGCTCCAAACAGTGGTGATCGGCGCTTTTCGAGACAGCGAGGTAAAAAATGTCGCCCATTTACCTGCCAATGAGCACCCGCTGTATTTTGTGCCGGTTGGGCGATAGACGCTTCCACGCTGGGCAGCCACAACTCAATCAGGAATCCGTAAATTGCAG
>JASFEV010000042.1:0-22103 GCA_050124655.1 Desulfobacterales bacterium | reverse complement strand
AACGTGGATCACACCATTGCTGCAACCAACGTATTGAATGATTCCGCACTGGCTGCAGTATCAACAATATCTTTTTTTCCGTAATTTCCAGCATTTAACATACCTACAAAACCAAAAGTTATCACTATAACGCCTACAAGCACTTTTTTAACCATGATTATTCTCATTCTATTTTTACTATACAAGTTAGGGTACAGGAATGGTAGTCACTTCCTAAAAGTTGTCAATATTTTGTCGAATTTTTTTTTGACAATCTTTTTTCCTTATGATATTAAGCAGCCATGAACAATGATCAGAAAGTACATCCGATTGGTTATGTTGCGCGCCAGACCGGCTTGAGCGCGCACCTGATCCGCGCTTGGGAAAAGCGCTATGGTGCGGTGCAGCCCGGTCGAACCGCCACCGGCCGCAGGCTTTATTCTGAAAACGACATTATTCATCTGCGACTCTTGCAGCAAGCCTCCAGAAGCGGTCACCGCATTGCCCAATTGACTGAGCTGGACGACAAAACGCTGCATGACATTATCGACAGCCGAGTCGCAGATACCGGATCGATTGGAGATCATCAGGCGCAACTCTCCACAGCAGAAGAATTTCTTGAAGCCTGCAGCGCGGCAGTTATCGACTTGGATGAGCAGGCGTTTGAGACAGTTTTAAACCGCGCGGCCGTCATGCTGACACGGCCAACGCTGCTTGAAGGCGTCATATTGCCGCTGGTAGCTGAAATTGGCGACCGCTGGGCGAATGGGCAACTCAAAATAATTAATGAGCATATGGCCTCATCTATTCTCGTTTCGTTTTTGCGCGATATGCTTTCCACCTATCGCGTACTAACCCCAATGCCTAAAATGATTGTAGCAACCCCCGCAAACCACTGGCATGAACTCGGCGCTCTGATTGTTGCGATCATCGCCGCAGAGGCTGGATGGGGCGTATATTATTTTGGCCCAAACCTCCCGGCTGAGGAAATTGCCGCTGCTGCCGTACACAAAAACGCTGTAGCGGTTGCCCTCAGCATCGTCTACCAGGATGATGAAAGGCAGACCCTGCGCGAGATAAAGCGGTTACGTCAATATGTGGCGGAAGATGTGGCCATTATTGCCGGTGGACGTGGAGTCCAATCCTTTCAAGCGGCGTTTAAACAAATGAACGTCCTGCATTCTCATAACATCTCCGAATTTCGTGACATTATCGAAAAACTTCGCTGAATACCGCGTATTCTGCGCTCTCGATTTTTTTCATTTCCGCGACGATCTGCATTTTGCTTTAACCACTCCTTTACCAATGGGTTACATTCCGGGTGGATGTTGGCCTGGAGGGTAAATCGGCTTGACATTCAATTTCCTCAACTTATATTAGACAGAAATTAGACAAAATACATTCAGGAGGTGTAACATGACAAATAATCACGAAGCCAATAGTCATTATATTAATGGAATGTTTGCTTTTCTAAAGGACAATTACCGAGAGAGTATAGAGCATCTTTCTCGCGCTATCGATATGGAACCGAGGCATACACTTGCCTATTTGAGCAGAGGTTCGGCATTTTTCAGATTGGATCAACTTGACGAAGCCATCGCGGACTTTGATCGGGCAATTCAGCTCAACCCCAATTTGGCGCGATCTTACCATCTGCGAGGACTTGCCAAAGAAAAACAGGAAAATGATGCAGAGGCTATGACTGATTTTGAAAAAGCAATTGAGCTGGATCCTGAATATGGGGCGGCCTACTACAGTCGTGCTACTCTACACACCAAAATGGGAAACGAGGATTTGGCCGGAGACGACATCAAAATGGTTGAATTTTTAACCAATAAAAATATTGAGACTTTTGCCGGTGAAAATAATGTGTGGCGGTCTCAGCACATGCGTCTTGAATCTTTGACAGCCGGTGAAATGGGGCGCTAAAGCGTATCCGATTCGCACAATCTTTAACATATTTGGTACACAGGAGGAAATAAATTTACCAGAGCGTAGGTAAGTTAGTACATGTTGTTATGTTGTTGTCGTATCTGGATATTTTTAAGTGTATGTAAGTACTCAAGATTTGATTACCGACCGATGAGTTGTCAAGTGTGCACGGTTTTTGCTTCTCCTTTTACTTACTATAGCTCAGTTAACTACTTCGCCTAATGGGTTTTGTAGTCATCTTTATATATTGCTACTGTTGCGAGAATGCGCGTTGCATAGCAGTTAAATGTCCACCAGAACTTTTGATAGAAAGATATGTGTTCCGTCTGGTGTTGAAACGAATGAAGTTAATTAAGGTGAGCTTGTATCGGGGGGGTTGGTCCTTTTGAAGGGAGATAAATGGGCGCATGAAGTGCGTCTTACTGTACAATTTTGCGCAAGTGTGATTATTATAGGCTTGATTGCGGCCGGGGCGATGTTGATCATTCGCCTGGTTGGAGAGCAAAGGGTCCAGAAGTTTTTAAATATGTTGTTTCAATTTAAGCGTAAGCATAAATCTGATAAGTTGACGACTAAAAGATTCGTCCCTGATAATCAGCCTTGACTATGGCGCTTTTGACTTTGCGAAAACAGTCAATATAAAAGTGTTTTTCTCCTCCCTTGAAGGGCAGTGTTTGTGTTCCACTGCCCTTTTTTTGCGCATTTTGAAATCAAAAAGAAGCGAATTTGGCATCAGGGTAAAAAAAATAAGTTGATGTAAAGAACCTGATAAAGGACGATCGACCGTTAAACCGTGCCGCTGCCACTGGCCTTACCATAGTCCCACACCATAAATGTTGTACTCTATTTTGGTATCAAGATGTTTTTGGATATTTTCATGTAGCTCTTTACGACGTGGCTCCTTTATCCATTTCTGCCAGTGCTCTAAAGATGTCCATCTGCTGATGACCAGGCACTCCTCAGGACGCTCTAAATGAAAAAATGTTTCGCCGGAAATATAACCCGGCTGCCTGACGGCAAGAGCCCTTAACTCGATGATGTGCGGCAAGAGGACCTTTGCGCTGACCCCATTCTTTGTTACGTGTTTTATCAATACGCCAATTGCCATGTCTGCCTCCTTTCTGTAGCCCATCCGAATTGTATTAGGAGAAGCGAATTGATCACCAGCGAGATTTGAAATGACTCAGAGACCAGGACGGAATGTGTGCTTTCGGAATGGGGAAATGTGCTAATAGTTTTAGCCTGTATACCACAAAGTAGCCTATGTCAACAGCAAATGCTGTGATCGTAAATTGTAGAAATTTTAGGATGGCACGGGCATCACTGTTTTTGAGATAAGGTCTATCGTTATTTGATGGGATCTAAAAAGGACGCATCATTATTGCGCGTGGAGTTTACTTTTTTTGATACTGGGTAGCTGACCAATTGGTTCAAGCATTCTTTTATCAGAATGTTTTTTAGGGCTGTAATATCCTGATTTTCAGGATTCAGCCAGGTTGCATATACATCGGGTTTGAGAATCACCGGCATGCGATGGTGAATATCGCGGATCGATGCACTGGCTTCGGTCGTAATGATGCTACAGGAGCGGTAGACTGCTTCCGGATCTTTTTTTTGCCAGCTTTCCCAGAGACCGGCAAATGCGAACGGTTTTTTATCGGGCAGTGTGATCAACATGGGTTGCTTTTGACCCTTGGGCCCTTTCCACTCATAAAAGCCATCGGCGATGATCAGGCACCTGCGCTTTTTAAAAGCATTTTTAAAGGAAGGTTTTTCAGCAACGGTTTCAGCGCGGGCATTGATCATGCGGTTGCCGATGGACGGGTCTTTGGCCCAAAAGGGCACTAATCCCCAGTGGAATTTATCCAGCCAGTTTTCTCCCTGAAGATTAAAAATCGCCAGGATCTCTTGTGATGGTGCGACGTTGAAATTGGCCGTCACATCACAGTTGGCATGGTCAATCGGAAAGAATTCTTTGAGTTCATCCAGATTACGGTATCCCACAAATCGGCCGCACATAGGGCTTTTCCCTCCTCGTCAAAGCGGATTTAGAAAAAAGCGTCCAAGGTCATCGGGTTGAGCCCGTTGCCCGTTATCCCGTTGCCCGGAAAATTAAAATCAGACATTCTTCTATTTAAACGGGCCTAACGGGCTAAACCGGCAACCGGCAAACCTGAATGGGTGATTAACAGTTTCTGAGATCAATATTAAGACTATACATATTGTATTAGATTTAGGCCGGCTCCATGACCTGCACGCTGACCTTCCTGACATATCGAGTGACCGCGTCACGATAGGTAAGCATGTGTGGTGTTTTTAGATGAGCCACCAGATGCTCAAGGCTTTCCCAGGCTTCAACGATGGTGACGACATCTGTTCTTACCGCTTCCTGAAACGCTAAGCCGGAATCGATGTCAACAGCCGGTTCATATTGTAAACAGCCCGCTTCGGCTCTCACCTTGGGCACGTTGTTTTTTAAGATATTCAGATAGGGTTCGCGTGAGTTCGGCTGAAGTTCTATGGTGGCGATAACATGTATCATATGCTTTTTCCTCTGTGGATGAACCATTCAATGAGCTGCCTGGCAATACTAATCCTAGGCGGAATTTTTGGAAGGTTGTCTTTTTTAAACCAGGCCGCATCCATGATTTCGGATCCATCGAGACAAATGCTGCCGCTGGCATAATCGGCTATGAAAGCAATCATCAATGAATCCGGAAACGGCCATGGCTGACTGCCGAAATAGCGAATATTTTTGACCGTTATGCCGACTTCTTCGTGGATTTCCCTTGCGACACACTGTTCCAGGGTTTCGCCCGGTTCCACAAAACCGGCCAATACGCTATAAAACGGCAATTTAAAACGCTTATTGCGGCCCAACAAAATGCGGTCGTTTTTTAAGACCGCTACGATAACGGCCGGCGATAAGCTCGGATAATTGGTTAGGCCGCATTGACGGCAAATTTTGGCCCGTTCGTCTGTTTTAAACTCAGTCGGTTCTCCGCAGCTTCCGCAATATTGGTGTATTCGATTCCAATTGATCAATTGGTTGGCTCGCCCGGCGACCCAGATCAAATTCTCATCCAAAACGCCAAATAGCGACCGCAGATCTCTGAACTCTAACCCTGTCTGCTTAAGAGCTTCACTATCGATCTCAGCTGCATAGCAGGGGCGGTTATCCAGAGTGCCAAGATACTGTTTGTGAATTAAAGCGGTATGATATTCTGCTAAATCCGCTGTTTCAGGGATGGAACAGGTATCGTTTCTGATTTTTACCAGCAGCTTGCCCCGGGCATATATGAACCAGAGGGCAGTGGCCGGCTCATTCGATGGAATTTGAAAATCAGGAATAAAAGTCATATCTGTAAAGACAAACCTGCAGTAGGACAATAAAACAACGTGCAGTCTATTTTGTCGTCAGTTTTTGGGCGATTGCGCGGAATCTTGCGGCTTCCGTTGCATTGCCCTGGGCAGCGTATATATGGCTGACCTTTTCATAATAAGCAGCAGCCTTGGGGGGCACTTCCTGGGCCAAGGAAAGGTATAGTTCTAGTATATCGCTGCTGAGCATGCCGGAATCAAAACAAAGATCGGCGTATCGTTCTTTGATAATCGGCTTAATACGCTTGTGGCAACTGCGACACTGTGCCATTATCTCCCGGTATAAATTGCGCGCATTGGCCAGCTCTTTGAGGGCTTCATGCGTTTTGGCCAGCCTAAGGGCAATGCGTTCATCCCAGTCATAGGTCTTTAAAAATGTCTGATATAAAGTCTTGGCGGCAGTATGGTCTGCCGCGCGGAACAACGTCTCCCCCTTTAAAAGATATACGGCTACGGATTCGGTCAACTGATCAGGTACAGAGGCCAGCAGGGCGTCAACGCTATCAAATGCGCTTTTTTCCCAGAAAACCTCACATAGCAGCTGGTAGGCGGGTAGCAGTTGCGGTTGTTCTTGCAACAGCGCTTCAAGCAATTGCTGCGCTTCTGAAAGCCTGTCCAGGTTCAGATAGGCTGTTGCCAGCTCGAGCGGGATAAAGCTGTCAGCCGATGGGTTTTCCTCCATGGCGCTGCTCAGGTATTCAGCTGCAGTGGCGAAATCTCCCTGATTCAATGCCAAAAAGCCTTTCTTAAAATTGGGTCCATAGCTCAGGTACGCTCTTTGAACATCTTCAGGCAGTGCGCCGCAGAGGGCTCTGAAGGTTTCGTCCTCCTCCTCTTCCTGTTGTGGATATTCCGATTCTTTGATTTCTATAGCAGAATCCGCATCTTGGAAAGATTCTTCATCATCTTCCGGCAATGATTCACTGATGGATTTATTCATCTGAAAATCAAGCAGTTTATGTTTTTCTTGCAGCTCCGATTGAAGTGCCGGATCTTCGGTAAGCTCCATGGCCAGCAGGTATAATTCCCGCGCATCGTCATAAAAGCCGGCATCGAGCATATCGTCAGCGCTGCGCTTATGGCCGTGTGCCAGGGCTTCTTTTGCTTTGATGACTTTATCCTGCAAGCGGGTTTTAAGCTCAGCGTCCGGCGTTGCATTGTTTTCGAGTTTCTCCAGGGCGCGTTCATATTCGATTTTGGCCTTACCCCACAGATCGGCTGCAAACAGCTCATCGCCCTGTTGCTCATGAGCCAATGGCGTTTTACTTGAAAATTTTTTAAAAAAGGATATCATTTTGATTCTGTGCTACACGCTGCTTTAGTCTATAAAATATGTAATTTCATCAGGATGGCTGACATTAGAGGCGATATGCCGATTGATGATCCTCAAGGGTACCTAGTGCACCGATCTTTGGGATGATGGGCACCAAAGTATTTGAATTAACCCGTTTTGCGGGTCAAATCCCAAATATCGGGGCACCGGCAATTTGCAATTCATAGCGCCTTTCAGAAAATGACATGCCCGGATTTCATTACATAAACTATTTGTGGGACATGACACTAGAATCCAAGCAAATCGATCCTAGTGCATTACAAAATTGTCTAGTTTTTTGTTCTAGTTTAAATTAAGTCGTTGAATTCGTATTGAAAAAGGTGCGTGCTTGGACTCACCCAAAGCCCGATCTTCAATGTGTCGAAAACCTTTTCAATAGTTATCTGCCGGGCACGATAATTCGAGAATCCGGCTTTTCAATACGATTGCCTTGCTGCTCCTGATACTTTTGGGCCTCTTCAGCCAGTCGCTCCATAGCGGTTTTCATGGCATCTGGAAATTTTTTAATCGCCTGTTGCAGATCCTTGGCTTGAATGACGGCTTGCAGTGGGAGTGGTCCGCCGGGGGTCATCAGTGAAGTATGCGCAACAAAAACCGATTTGCGGGTTTTGTCCACCGAGCCATCAGACTTGACGGGTGTCATCTGTTTAATCATCCCCACTTTCAAATCTGTAAAAGTCTGCTCTTTGTAAAGATTGTTGCGATCCAACTTCAAATCGGTCGGTTGCTGTTGTTCTTCTGTCATTGTCGTTTCTCCTTAATATCCCCATGTCGGGCATGTTGACATGTCATTCAGACCGAACGCTACTTTTACAATCAAATGCACAACATATCGGGTTAGTATACGATCTAAAATAAAATCGCAGGGTAACAAATCAAATCGCATAACGCAATGTTTTTGGATTTTGATTTAGCTGTTCATCCTTGCCACTTGGCAAAAATGATAAGCACCCTTTTACAAATTTCTACAATTAGAAGTGCAGTTGCCAGACGATAATTTAATTCTTAACTTGCACTATTGTACAGATGCTTACAAAAAAATCGTATGCAGCTATGAGAAAATAAATGCGAAACAACCCAAAGAAAATAACGCGACGGCATTTCATGACACTGACCGGTGGCAGTCTGGTTTCCATCGGGCTGCCTGGGCTATTCGTAAAACTTACCGAGACTGAAAACCCGGCATGGGCCGCCGAACTCAGACCCGACGGGCGGTCCCGTATTCCGCCAGGTCAACATGCAGTTAAAACCCTGGTTCCTATGGGGGGTGTTGCCGGATCCGGCAAAATCGATGATTGGCATCTGAAGATCAGTGGTCAGGTCCAAGATCCGCAAACTATCAGCTTTCAAAATTTAAAAGTGTGAAAGGGCTTGAAGGTATCCGATTTTCCGAGGTGGATGAACCGGGATTTTATGAAAGTAGGGGGTATTCTAACTCGGCGGATCCATAATTCCAATTTTCAACTCTCATCCTTTACTTCTTCGTCGTTTTTCACCAGTTTGCCAATGGTCAAACCTTGTACAATGATGGAAAAAACAACAATAACTAATTCCCAGAATTTGTCGAGATGATCACGGACCTCATCGGACATGGCCAGCATGCGGCCATGGTTGCCGATCAGCAGACCGGCCACGACAATGGCAATCGGACCGGACAGGTGTAAGGTGTCGGCAAGTGCAAAGCCACCGGTTACCAGGGCCAGGGTAATCAGTATTTCAACCTGGTAGTTTTCTACACTTTTCAGCATCCAATAGGCGATGGCCCCGATGATCAGCCCGAAAACCAGGCCGCCAAAAGCCTCTTTTATGAACAATCCGGCCACAGAGGCGACGGTGACAGCCTGGGTTCCGGTGGCGATCTGCAGTATGACCAGAAAGACCACCACCGCAACACCATCGTTAAACAGGGATTCACCGGTAATCTTGGTTTCGAGGCTTGCGGGCACGCCGGCCTTTTTTAAAATACCCATGACCGTGATGGGATCAGTCGGCGAGATCAGGGCGCCGAACAAAAGGCAATAAATAAAGGGCAAATCAATACCCAGCCAGCCCAGTACCCACCAACTGGCCAGGCCGATAATAAAGGTGGAGCCGACAACTCCCAGCGTGGCCAGCGTGCTGATAATATATTTTTGCTGGGACAAATCCACCAGGTTGACGTGCAGGGCTGCGGCAAACAGCAAGAAGCTGAGCATGCCGTGCAGCAGGGTTTCATCAAAATCGATGCTGTTGAGCAAGATACGGGCGTCTTCTTCGAGACCGAATCCCAGCGAGCCCAATGCGATCAGCCCGAGTGACACCAGAAGGGAAATCGCCATTAAAGCGATGGTGGTTGGTAATCGGATAAATCGATGGTTGATATAGCTGAAACCTGCTGAGAGAGTGATCAGAATTGCTAATATATTGAAAAGTTTCATTTTAATTGGGTACAGGGTGATGGGTATTCGGTATTGGGTACTTGATTATTGTTTTCCATTTTAAACATTTGAAGCACTTAATGTAGGTTTTAGATAAATTCCGAGATCGAGATTATTTTCTGGGCAACATGAGAATGAACGGAATCGCAGCAAGTCCAATGATGGCGCTCACAAAATAGGTGGCGCGCAGGCCGATTAAGTCACCGATGAGGCCGACCACTACAACGATTGCCGAACGGGCCATGAACGATGCCATCATGAAAAATCCGTTGGCGGCAGATGGGCTGCTTTTGGCGTGTTCTTGCACCAGGGCCAGCATCACCGGGGTTGTTGACAGCAGGGTAAATCCGATAACCAGTAACGTTAAAAATCGAGCCCACCCGCCAATCCAGGCGAATACGAGTAAACTGATAGGAGCACCCACTAAAGAAATCAGCAAGATCCTGCGGCGTCCAAAACGATCGCTGAGGGACCCGGCTGCAAAAACTCCGCCGACGCCACTGATTTCGAAAAGGGTAAGGGCGGCACCCGCCAGCCAGAGATCACCGGTTTCCAGTTTAATAAAAGTAGGTAAAAATGCGGTTAGGGACGCATGCATAAACCCCCGCGCCAGCAGTATTGCCGTCAATGGCATCAGAATCAACCGTAATTCGCGCCAGGTTTGCAGAACGGTTATTTTTTGCCTTTTATCGACTGATATCGGCACCTCTCGAAAGTTAAAAAAAAGCCAGGCCGAAGCCGCTAGGCCAAAGATCATAATGGGATAGAAGCCATCGAGCCCGTAAAGCGAAACCATCCCCACCGCCACCAGAGGCCCTATCGCTCGGGCGAGTTCACCGCCGGTCATATAGAAGCTCATACCACGGCCTTTTTTTGAACCCGCCAAACGCGCAATCATCACCGGAGAAGGAACGTGAAAAATCGAAACGCTGATACCGGTGATGAATAATAAAACTAATAAGATGCCGTAGCTGGGAGCCAGCCCGAGCAAGCTCATCGGAACGGCGGTTAGGGCGGGCGCAAGAATAATAAAGTAGCGAACGCTGATTCTGTCTGCCAGGATGCCGATATACGGATTCATAAGTGCGGGAATTTGCATGACCGAAGAAAGAAACCCGGCCTGCGTCAAAGACATGGACAGTTTTTCGATCAAAAGGGGTAGCAGCGGTGACAGAAAACTGGAATAGACATCGTGAATGAAATGGGAGACCGAAAGCACAATGATGCGCCCTGTTTTAAATTCTGCTGATTGACGATCATTCGCCTGTTGGTGAGTCATAAAATAATATGTCTTTTGTGGTTGATGATCCTTTTTTGACGCATGGTATTAACCTTTGAAAACGCTACTGAAGCTCAATTTTCAAGGAATGTCAATCCCCTTGCTTTTAAATCCCCAGATCTTATCTTTAGGTTCTTCTTAGGGTGAACAGCCCGATCATCAACTCATAAAGGGAGATGGAATCATGGCCAGACGAGTCGTTATAGATGCCGATGAGTGTATCGGCTGTGAAAGCTGCGTTGAACTTTGCGCAGAGGTATTTGCATTTAATGAAGAAGAGGAAAAAGCAGAAGTCATCATGCCTGAAGGCGGTCCGGAAGACTGTATTGAAGAGGCGATGGAGACGTGTCCGGTAGACTGCATTTCCTGGGAAGATTCCGATTAAAAATGATTTCAGAGCAATCATCTTTTGGCCCAGGGCAGCGTTAAAATTGAATTCAAAATACTCGCGTACTATCGTGTACGCTCCGCTTTTGAATCCAATTTCGCCTTGCCCTGAACCAAAACCTAATCGTTTACAAACACGTTTAGTTTTATTTCAAATAGCCTCTTTCATCAGACCCTAATTCCGCCGTTTGAACACCTTAACCTTCATTTCAAAAGTTAAGCCCATTGCGCGCCGAAGTTCCTCGTGTAATGGGATTATCCCGTTTGCCGGTTGAAGCATGAAAAAAGGCTCGTTTTCAAGCTTAACGGGTAGAACGGGCTCAAGGGGCCAACCTGGCTTATCGAATCTGACCTACCGAGGTGGTTGTCGGGGCCACAGGCGCCGGCTTTGATCTGGATCGGCTCATTAATATCCGCATAGTGGCTGAAGAAGATAAACTCCCCAAAGACAAGCTCACCGCACAGATAACGTAGCCCTGAGCACCCACAAAAAGTAAAATGAAACCTGAGGTGAGAATGATGAGTAGAAAAATTGAATGTCCGGCCATCACTGTCGCGGGCTTCTTCGACCAGGCGGCTAGCCCTTCGCTCTGGGCACGGATGGCCACGCTTAACGGATAGGCAATCAAAGCGATGGCGGTAATCCTAACCAGATTTAGGTCTACTGGATTTAATTTTTGTAAGGTCACATAATACAATTCCATCAGACCCGGCAAAATAAAAATAAGCGGCGTCATCCCTAAACACAGGCCCGCTGCTACTGCAAACCGAAACGTCAATGGATCCTTTAGGCGGGTCGGGGGAAAGGCCAGTACCGTGGTTTGAATTCGGGTGGCGGCATACGCAAGCGGATTGGCAAGACCCAGCGCCAGATAGCAGACCGGAAGCACCCGCTCCGGATCCGGCGCCCGGGCAATAAAAGCACCCATGATAATCGCCGAAGCTGAAAGCAGATAGCCGCCTACGGACAACGGCAGGTTGAACATAAAAATTTCACTGGCGCGCGGTATTTCGACCATTGAAGGATTGAGGCCTTTAATGAAGGGGTCAGCATACAATTTTGCCACCAGGCATTCTAGGGCAACCGGCAGGGTCAGACAAACCACGGCCCAAACCGGTCCTACCAGTCCCGTGTTGCTGAATATCGGAGAAAGCAGAGCTGTAAAGGCAATCCGACCGATGGTGGCGATACTGGCTTTTGCGGTGGCTTTGTTAATATACATGATGACCAGATAGGGGGTACGCAAAAAAAACAAAAACTGAACCGGAATACTGGTCAGCAGCGTTATTTTAGCCGGTGTCTCGATAGAAGGCGGCAAGCCAATGAGGCCGCCGAACAATAAGTGTGCCACACCTGGAATACTCAGGGCGGCTTGAACGAATATCACTCCTAGACCGGTCAGCAGAACAACATTTCTAAAGGTACGATAACCTTCTCGCGAGGCGGCGTAAACCATGCCTGTGGTCACAAAGGTGATTCCGAACATGCCGAGAAAGACCATGACCGTGGTCGATTGCGCCAGTCCGGCCAGATTGAGTGGGCCGCCGGGGCCACGCGAGGCGACCATTGCCACCAGTGGATAGGAGAGTGCCTGTGATGCCGCCTGAATGGCAAGTGGAATGAAAAAGCCGGTCAGTTGCCGGCTGTTACGAGGTGTTTCTGAAGTTATGTTATTTTTAATCTTTGTGTCCTTCGTGTTCTTCGTGATTGAATTGCGGTTCTGATCGGTTGTGGCATTTTTAATCGTCAAACTCACCGATCAGCTTGACTTCTCTTTCAAGCTTGACGCCGAAGCGCTGCCAGACCTTTTCTTCGATTTTGCGAATGAGTTTCAGAACATCGGAGGCCCTGGCATAGTCCGTGTTTAGAATAAATCCGGCGTGTTTGGGGCTGATCATGGCCCCTCCCACGCGTTTGCCCTTCAGGCCCGCTTCTTCGATCAATGCGCCCGCGTAATAACCCGGCGGGCGCTTAAAAACACTGCCGCAGGATGGAAAATCCAAGGGTTGCTTTTTAGCCCGCAGCGCCAGAATATCGTTCATTCGCTGTTTTAACATGGCGACATCTGTTGGCTGAAAGTGAAATTTTCCGGATGTCAGGACCACGCCTTCAAAATCGGGAACCTGGCGATAGCCAAATTTAATTTCCTTGCGCTCAGCTGAGAATGACGTGCCGTCCAGCCGAAAGCCCCTGACTTGCACGGTCGTTTGTGCGATTTCCTGTCCGAAAGCCCCGGCATTCATGCGCAATGCACCGCCGACGCTGCCGGGGATTCCCGCCATCAGCTCCATACCACCAAGGCCGCGGCCAACGGCATGCCGGATGAGATCCAGTAAGCGGGTGCCCGCCTGGACATGGGCGTCCGAGCCCTCAAAGTGCCACCCACTGATGTTGACGCCCAGATAAAGTGTTACCCCTGGCCAGCCTTTGTCCGAAACCAGCAAATTGGAGCCGAGGCCCAGGACAAACAGCGGAATGTCGCAAGCCTGCACAATCGCCAGCACATCTCCGATACCGGCCTCGGTCCCGGGAGCCACCCAAACCGCTGCGGGGCCGCCGATTTTATAGCTGGTATAGGGCGCAAGGATCTCATCGGTTCTGACTTCGACGGCATCCAAGCGTGCCAATCGATTGACTATTTGTGTCGCATCCATATTTTTGTGCGCCCCCACTTCATGCTCCTTCCACCCATGAAAGCACCAGATCGATTTGGGGTTTAGATTCAGGTGATGACCGGTCCCGTGTTGCTGTGTTGCGCCTGAGTTGCTGGATCAGCTCAAGCACTTTTCGGCCGGAGGCATATCCATGCCGGGCCAGATAACACCCGATGACCGTGCCGGTGCGACCGACGCCACCGAGACAATGGACATAAACGGGTTCACCATTTTCAATATGATGATCTATCCGGTCCAGAATACGGGCCATGTCGATACGGGTCGGGATGCCCATATCTTTTATGGGCAATCGATCAAATGATACTTCATACCCCAGCTCGCGGGCAATGGCCTGCGTTTGGGCTTCATAGGGTATGATGGGCTTGTTGTACCAGCGTATCTCATCGGGCTGCATCAGGTTGAGGAAATGGCGAATACCACATCTCAACAGCGCCCTTAATTGTGCGTGACCATCCTGGCCCAGAGCAGATCCGGGATAGTAACCGGCCATCAGCCGGTCGGGTATAACCCAGTAGGCCTGATCAAACGGTGCATTTTTGTTTAAATCGATCTTTGAAGATGGAATGGGCACCATAAAGCCATTATATTCGTATTATGGGTTAGAAAAATGCGATGGTTTTGTTAAAGCACAAAACCTTATGGAAAGCAATTTTAGCTGGCGCGTTGCACAGAACTTGATTTATTTTTTCAGGGCCTTAGGTTGTAATCATCTAAGTAGTCGCCTAAAAATATAATGGAATTGGATTGCATGAGAGGCTGAAATGATTGATCAATATGCTACCGGTAGCCATATGACCGTAAAGGGGATGCGCTACCACAAGGATCTTAAAATTATCCGGGGAGAAGTTGTCGGGAACTGGTGGCGGCAGCAGGGACATCGCCTGGCTACCGATGATATTGATGATATTTTGAATGCCAGACCACAAATTTTGGTTATCGGCACCGGATATGCCGGAGGCATGCGCGTGCCGGACGCCGTTCGCCGAACCCTGGAAAACCGTCAGATCAAAGTCATCGCCCAGACGACTGCCGATGCCACCATGACGTTTAATCGCCTGGTGGGTGAGGGGAAGGATGTGGCGGGTGCATTTCATTTAACTTGCTAGGTAGCTATAAGCTTTCAGGTTTCAACTTTGCTTGCTTCTGGCCTCTCGCTTCTTGCTTCTGGCGAAAAGCAGGACATCAGTCGCCAGCAGCCAGTGACCAGCAGCCAGAAGCCTGATTTGTAAGATTATATCCCTCCAAACGACAAAATCCTGGTTAAGAACAATTTCGTTTAGAATCTTCGAATTCTTCTGGAGGATGCATATGTTTAGAATTATTGTGGTGTCCAAGGTTATTCTGTTGGCTTTGATTTTAGGGATTACGCTCAGCCAGGCCTTTTCGCGTGTCATCGAGGAAAATGGCAAAACCTATATTGTCGATCGTCATGGTCAACGCTGGGATGTCACCCAGGCGGTATCGATTGGATTTAAGCCCCACCGCTTTCAACACGGCATAGGGCGTAATGCATTTACCCCGCTCGATGATTCGCAATTGAGCGCAAGAAATGATCAGGTGAGACGGAACGAACGCATAATTGGCATCGCTGAAGGTGAGCATGCCAACGCGTATGCGGTATCAAAACTCTGGCGACACGAAGTGGCCAATAGCCATATTGGGGACAAACCCATCGCAGCGGCCTACTGACCGCTTGTCGATTTAGCAGCTGTGTACAGCCGCCAGATAGATGGACACAACATTACGCTTGTACCTTCGGGCTGGACCTATGACAGTACCTTTGTTTTGTACGATAAAGAAACCGGCTCGTTGTGGTACCCATACAAAAAAGGCCTGAGGGGTATCCAGGGTGTATACTTTAACAGGCGGTTGCCGATGTTAGATTCTGATGACACCCGCTGGGGAAAGTGGCTCGAGAAGTATCCGCATTCCCAAATTATGCATTAAAACCGGTTCAAGGTTCACCTGCTTTTACTTCAGCCTCAGAGTGGCAGACAAGGTTCAATGGATTGACCTCCTGCTGCTGGTTGATTTTTGCAAAGGCCAATGAGTACCTCGCAAGGGGACACATGTGCCTGCCATTTGTGTAATATGGCCCCATTGAAAACATCCGAGGACGAGGACGAGAAGGAGGACGAGCACGATAAGGACTTACGATTTCATCCTCGTCGTCGTCCTCGAGAATTCAAACCATCACTCACGCATAGCATGCAACGCCTAACACGGGACGCGAAACGCGTAACCGCGATAAAGGTATTGCGCCGGCTCAAAACGGGATAATCTTAATTGTTATACTGAAAACAACATCAATAATAAACCTAAGGAGTTTAACAAAATGGATTTTGATCATAAGCCGGCCAACCTAACGGATTCCCAGGTGGAAAAAATTGACGAACTTGAAAAGAAATTATGCGTTCGTTTGGTGGCTTACGATACCCATTGAGGTAAATTTTGCTATTCATTTTTCGATAACCACTCCATTACAACTGACCATCAGGGCCGATAGCCTCAGATGCACCTGCCTATAATGTCATCAGGGTCTTGTGTCGCAAGGCTCCTGGCTTGATTTCCCCGTTGTTCTATTCCCTCTGGTTGAAATCTTCCCAACACGCGAACTCCGATCGCGCCAAACATGTTTCAGGTCCTCTATCCCCCGCGTACGACCGGTAAAATAGATTAAGCACCTCAGCAGACGGCACGATTGAACCATCTCAAAAAACACTCAAGTTTTAGCAATGACTGCCGATATTTTTTCTGGAGCGGGGGATTCAAAAAAAGGAGGATCTTATGGAGGCTCAGGATTTTTTGCGAGTCATCAACGAGCTGGAATTTATCCTGGATGACATTGACGAAATTAGCGGACAGCTTGATTTGACCAAGGCCGAAAATAGCAAAATGTTTCGGGCAATTAGCAGCATCGAAAAATCAAAAGAAATTCTGGTTGACCTTTTTCCCAGCATAAAATCACTCGAATATGATGTCCGCGAGGATTTAACGGCTGAACTCTCGGACACCTAAATTGAGCGTTTCAAATTAAGCAAAGGGATTTTCCGGCCAAAGAATTCCGAAGGGAGATGGGGGGCTGGTTAAAATGGCCCGCCGGTAACGATCATGAAAACACGGGTCATGCGGTTACAGCTTCCGGGGTATTATCTTTTTCTCGCCTCGCTAAACAAATTTTTCAAGGATGACTGTGTGACGCTGTCTTTATCGGTGTCTTTTGTCTTTTTGCTGTCAATCATTCCGTTTACTACCCTCAGCATTCTCATTTTTGATCTTGTTAAAGGATTTTTTATACATAATGTTGCATGGGCCAACAATATTTCAGAGGTCCTGGCAGAAGAGATCAATCATATTATTCCCTTTGTCTCGAAGAATTGGATACAGTCCCATGTCATTAATCCGGATGCTTACAGTTCCTTTAAGACCATCAATTTTTTTATGCTGCCGATTATCAGCGGCCTTTTTTTCAAATCGCTTGAAACATCCTATCGCAAAATATTCCAGCTGCCACCGCGTCACTTGGTTTTTGGCCAGGCGTTCTATGTAATTATCAGCGTTTTCACCGGCTTGCTTTTCTTTATGTCCAACTTCATCTGGATAATACTGTCAACAGTGGGATCTCATATTTTAAATACGATCAACAACACCCCCTATGTGAATCAGGTCTATAAACTGGCCATGCCCATATTGACGTCACATCGGATCAACCTATTATCCGCAGTCGTTTTAATCGTCTTTTATCTGGTTACCGTCAAATTGTTTTTAAATGTGAAAATTCGGTTTCGGCACCGCCTGATTTCAGCCATTATATTTTGTCTGCTGTGGCTGATTGCCCGCAAACTTTTCAGCATGTACATTAGTCATATCACCGAAGTCAGTGTGTTATACGGTTCGTTGAGTTCCGTTATTCTGATCCTTTTGTGGATTTTTTATTCGTCACTGGCGTTGTTGTTTTCTGTTGAAGTCCTTTACAATCTTCATCGTGGACATTATCACTATCGACAGTGGTAGATGGCAAAGCGCAGCGTGTATGGAGCAAAGCGTAGATCATTTGCTGTGCAAACCATCTTCTTTTCGACCTATGCGCTATGCCCTAAGCTTTTCTGGTCACCCCTTCCGATCAATTCAAATTTTAGCGTTGGTTGAATGAGGACCGATTTGTCCTTAATCATGCGAATTTAGAGAAAATATTGACATACGGCGCTGCCCAGTTTACAAGATATAAAACCGCTGCGGAACAAATCTCAAAGAGAGGATCTATAGATGACGGTAGTGTTGCGTAATGCTTTATGGGCGCTGTGTGTGTTGATATTGATTGGCTGTGCTAGCCACGGTATTCCGCGTTGGAGATATTTTCAGGGTGATTTGCCCGGTCATGGGTATATTCCTGTGGAAAGCGGCTTTGCTTTGTCTTCCGCCTGGACTTCGGGACCTTACAATATTGCCACATCCTCTCCGGTAATTGGCGTTGATGTGGAGGGCCAGGAAGTAGTTTATTTCGGCACAGTGGACGGCGAGCTGGTGGCGCTTAATTCAAAGGATGGCAATGAGCGCTGGCGTCGATCATTTGCGACCGAATCTAAAATAGCTTCTATTATTGCCGCACCGGCAGTATCCAGAAATGGTGAGATTTATGTCGTTTCCAACCACCGACAAGCAGAAGATGGATTCAGCAGTACGCTTCATAAAGTTGATGAATTCAGCCGGATCCGCTGGTCATATGCCTTTACGGATAATGGCTTTACCTCCGGTGCCCCTAAAATCTTGAAATGGGGTGAGGTCACTCTTGTATTTATCTACGTCACGCTCGTTGTTGACGGAGATCCCCAAGGTGCGCTTTTAGCCCTCCGCGATAACGGCAAAACAGTCGAGTTACTTGATCGCAAGGCCCTGGGACACTGTCAATGGGACAGTTCCGAGTTGCAAGCACGCAAAGCGGATGTGTTTAATGCATCTTCAGCGTTGTGGGATTTTGCTACCGAATTTTCTTCTGAGATCGATAAGGGCGTTACCCAACTCCCGAATGTTTTTGTCGATCCCACCGTGGCCGTATTTACAGCCCGAAAATTGCCGCTGATTGCCATCGCGGATAATCTTTGCAGCATTGGTGCCTTTGAGTGGGATGAAGACTTATCCGTTGTCTGGCAGGAATCTCACCCTTACGAAAGACATTCCTCCACAGTCTTATTGCCCAATGGCATGATGGTTTTCGGCCGTCAAGACGGCACCGTGTTGGCCCATGACATGGAAACCGGAATCAAATTATGGTCGCATGATGCCGGCCAATCGGTTTTAGCGACGCCGGCGGCAGCTTCCGAGTCCTACCTCTTTCTTGTCGCCAAGGATCATATTGAAGTGTTGGATCAACAGGATGGCGGCCTTGTTTACAATGACCAGTCTCCACGTAAGTTCCGTTTGCCGGGACCAACATATGCTTCACCGGTTGTGACGAAGAATTGTGTCTATATATCGACCAGCGCAATGTTGACCTTCAGTTACGATTTATCAACCCGCAGCCAGGATACGAATTTTCGCGGAAATGGTGTGGCATCCCTTGCCCTGGGCAATAATGGTGCGATTTATGCCGTCTCCGCTGATGGGTTCATCCACAAATACCTGGGACATAAATAGGATCTAAGGCTTGGCGTTCTCTTCGTTTTTTTCTGAATTCTCGGAGGCACTTTTCGACAATTTTTTCATCAATTCATGCCAGTCATCTACGGTCTGCCCCTGCTGGGTTTTATCAAAAGTGTACCGTCTTTCAACATGATCAGCGGCGTCTGCGATCACCCCGGCTGCTCCGATGATCGCATAAAGCTGGATGCCCTTGTCTGCCAGGGCCTTTAGCGTCTGAGTTCCCCGCCAGCGTAATACCGGTGCATCCGGAAATGACTTCTCATCCAACCAGTTTCGTGCCAACCGAACTCCCGTATTGTGACTCAAATATATAACGCGATATTTTTTGAGCAACTCTTCAACCGCTTGACGGCCGGCGCCGGCTGCGATGTCCGAGAGAAATGCATCTTTGAAGCCGCCTTCGATTTCAATCAGAACTGCCTTTTCGCTTTTTTTCATGACCAGTACGAGCCCATTGCCACTCTCACCGTCCGAGGTGGCCCGCACTTTAAAGATACCCGCACGCCGGGGTACGTATTTTCGATACCCGTAACCATCACCGCCGGTTAAATTCTTACCCAGGCTCTTATCATCCAGAAAAAATTCCACCAGGCGGCCGCCATCGGCGAAAATTCTTCCCTTGGTTAATACTTTCAGGTAAACAGGCGTTTTGACGGTGGTTACTCGGTCATAAACGATTACAGCGCCCAGGCTGTGTGCGGCCGGCCAGATTAACCCTGCGCATATCAGAAAAACAGATAGGTATTTGTTTTTTAAGCAAACCTTCATTTTCGATTTCTTGACACTCTGGGCTCATTTTTTTAAAATACCCTTATCATGACTGAATGGACTGAGCCAAGCAATTTTGGAGAATGGGGCAAAAGAATGTTTGCCCTGCGCCCCCTTTTGATCTTTACCCTGATCTGCGCTATTTTTATATTGGAGCTTCGCTTTGATTGGGTTGAACGGTTTTTGGGGTCGTATCTGGTGACGACCAATTCAGCGCGCCCTGAATCCGGCTCCATTTGGGAAAAAAGCCACCAAACCCGAACGGCCCAACAAGCGTTAGAGCAGATCCTGACCGACCGTCAATCCTTACAACGTGAAGCCCGCAACGCAACCAGTTTTACCCAAATTGCCACTAAGGTGACCTCTGAAAATGGGGTCATGTTATCGGCCGATCATTTTCGCCAGCTTTATATGCGTCTGGCACCCTCCATTGCCGAGGACATTATATCACCGCTTGATCTGCTGGCGCTTGTCAGCAAAGGACGCTGGCATCGGACCTATTTTGAAAAGGCCGGAAACGGTGTGGCCGTTTATTTGCTGGATGCCAACAATCGCGTACTGCGACAACTTGACCTGAGCTCGCGCCTCTTGTCTCAGTTGGAGCGTGGCGAAGTGGCTATGGCGGAATCCTTGGATGAATTACCGAATTTTAAAAACCGCATTTACACGGCTGATCAATTTTTTCAATCTTTGGAATCTTTTCACGAAGAAGCACGCCGCAGCATGTTACCGCGTCCGGAATTGCTGCTAGCGGCACCCGGTCAAATTGTGCGTGTCGGCATCTCGGATGAAACCCAATCCGGCTTTATCGAGCTGGGTTTTGAATTCTTTGACGGCAGCCAGCGCCGTGTTCTGGTCGTTCAAGGTCAGGAATGGGCTGTTTGGCGCCTGCGAGCACACCTGGAAGGCCTGGATAGAGACCAGTCGACCGCCCCCTCCGCAAAACCAAAAGCGCATAGGACCCGTTAATGAGCCTGTTTGCCGTATTTGTACGCCGATTCAGTATTCTTTTTTATGGGGTGATAGCGCTGGCGGGCCTGGGCGCCTTGCTGGCAGCCGGGCTGTTTTTTATTGCGCTGCGCGACTTGCCCCAGGTACCGGATCCGCTTGGACGCATTATTGAAACCCCGCCAACGGAAATATTTGCGGCGTCCGGCGAAAGATTGATGATCATCGGCGGTCGGGAAGTGGTGCCCCTTAACCGGATTTCCCCTGATTTTATTGAGGCGGTGATCGCCACCGAAGATCATCGTTTCTGGGAACATCACGGTCTTGATAAACTGCGCACCCTCAAAGCGCTCTGGATAACCCTTTTTGAACCTGGGAAAATCCAGGGCGCATCTACCATTACCCAGCAGCTGGCCAAAAATCTATTTTTCAGCTACCGGCGGACCTATATGCGTAAGTTTCGCGAACTGTTGGTGGCCCTGCAAATCGAAACCCAATACAGCAAACGTGAAATTTTAGAAGCTTATTTGAATCAAATCCCCTTCGGGGTCGGGGCTTATGGAATTGAACAGGCGGCGCGATCTTTTTTTGGTAAGCCGGCCCTGGAGCTCAATCTGGCCGAAGCGGCCCTGCTGGCCGGACTGCCTAAATCACCGACCCGCTATAACCCTTACCGGTATCTTAAGCGGGCCCAAAAAAGGCAGCAGGTGGTGCTGGCACGCATGGTGGCTGTCGGTTACATCACGGCCGAACAAGCCCAAGCGGCCTCACAGGCCCGTCTACAACTGGCTCCTTTGACGGCCGGCTCACCTAAAGGTAGTTATTTTCTAGACCTGGTATTAAGCGATCTTGAAGAGCGATATGGTCCGGAGGTGGTATATCACGGCGGTTTAAAAGTCAGCACGACCCTGGATCCCCAGCAACAAGCCTGGGCAATCGAATCCTTACAAAGCGGATTGCTAAAGCTTGATGAACTCATGGGAATAACCACAACAGACAACTTCGCCGCGACTCATCCGGATACACACCCGCAGGGCGCGCTAGTGGCGGTTGAATGTACCTCCGGTGCCATCAAAGCGCTGGTTGGCGGCAGAGATTACTCGGAAACAGAATTTAACCGTGCCGTTGAAAATAATCGTCTACCCGGCTCGGGCTTCAAGCCGTTTCTATATTATGCATCCTTTGAAAAACAAAAATTGAAGCCAACCAGTGTCTTTGTGGACAAGCCCATTACCATCCCGGTCGTCGGGGCTGCCGACTGGAGACCCAAAAATTTTGGGCGTGAATATGAGGGGCCCATGATATTGAAGCAGGCCCTGATAAAAAGTGTCAATGCCATCGCGGCTCAGTTGGTGGCACGCGT
>JASFEV010000041.1:0-22260 GCA_050124655.1 Desulfobacterales bacterium | reverse complement strand
TATCAGTGGTTTCGGTCTCGTAAGTCTTATGGAATTCTTCGATGGTGTCCATACGGCAAAACCTTCGGAAGATGGTGTCTCAACCGCGTATTCATTTTCATGCAAGATTTAGGTTGTAACAGGTGGCAACGAACCTTATATTTACGCAGTTCTGTGTTCGCCATGAAAACTGTTCAGGAGTTCATACCGTGCAAACCTATTATGTCGACGGTCAATTTGTTGGCGCATCCGAAGCTGTCATTCCAGTTGACGATCTTGCGATTATGCGGGGCTTTGGTGTATTTGATCTCTTGCGCACTTTAAACGGCAAGCCATTGTTTCTGAAAGAACACATTCAGCGGCTGGAAGAATCTGCCCGCCGCATCGGTATTGAGCTGCCATGGTCGCACCAGGAGCTGATCGACATTGTACTGGAAACTTTGCATCGCAACTCCTTTCAAGAGTCCAACATTCGAATTGTCGTCACCGGTGGTTCAAGTCCAGACTTTATCACACCCCAAGGCAAGCCCCGTCTGCTGGTACTGGTCACACGGGCACCTCATCTGCCTGAAGCGTGGTACACCGACGGTGTCAAGATAATCACGTTTTTATCAAAAAGAAGCATACCCGGTGCCAAAAGCATCGATTATGTAGCTGCCACCATCGCCCTCAAACAGGCGCGCGATCAAGGCGCCGTTGAGGCCGTATATGTGGATCACAAAGGTCACGTGCTTGAAGGCACCACAAGCAATATATTTGCGCTGATCGACGGCACCTTGGTTACACCCGGCACAGGAATTTTAAGCGGCATCACCCGCAACGCTGTTTTAGACCTGGCTGCCAAAATAGTGCCAGTTGGTACCCGCGATCTGAAGCTGGATGAGATGACATCAGCCGATGAAATCTTTATTACCGGTACAAACAAGATGATTATGCCCGTTGTTCAGGTGGATCACAGTAAAATCGGCGCAGGCCGTCCGGGTCAAATCACCCAAACACTGATGCGCTCTTTCAGCGAGCAAATCGATGACTACTACAGAAAACAAAGCGCGTAAACCCATAAATTTTTGAGGACAACGCAAATTCATTATCGCTGGGTTGGGAAGCTCTGCAATTACTTGAGCTTTGCATGAAAATGACTGCGATTCGTGTAAAACTTAAGTATCACTTGAGTCTTGCATAAACATGAATGTGACGTTAATATTTTAACGATTCAGAGAAAGTGATTAAGCAACATTTAAGCGCAAAACAAATCGAAGCGGACAACAAAATACCGGTTAGCGATAAAGGAGACGGTAGATGACAAGTCATGACACCTACGATTTGATTATTATCGGTGGTGGCCCAGGTGGTTTGACAGCCGGCATTTACGCTATGCGTGCGGCACTCAAAACGGTTCTCATCGAACTGGGTGTGCCCGGCGGTCAAATGAACAATTCCGACTCGGTGGAAAACTGGCCCGGTGATGAGCACATTGGTGGTTCTGAGCTTGGCGTAAAATTTCACCAGCATGCGCAATCTTATGGATTGGAGATTATCTCTCAGGAAGTTGTGGCGCTCGAGCCCGGTCTCGACATTCACACGGTAAAGCTTGCTAATGGTGACCAATTGAGCGCCCATGCGATTATCTTGGCAACCGGCGGCAGCCCGCGTAAACTCCAAATCCCCGGTGAAGAAGAACATTACGGCAAAGGCGTTTCCTATTGTGCGGTTTGCGATGGTTTTTTCTTTAGAGACAAATCCGTCGTCGTGGTCGGCGGCGGTGACACGGCCGCAGAAGAATCTCTCTATCTGGCCAAATTGGCCAAACAGGTATACCTGGTTCATCGACGGGACGCCTTAAGGGCCAGTGCGCTTCTACAGCAACGCGTCAAGGCCGAATGTAAAATCGAAATCCTGTGGGATACGGTGGCGACGGAAATTAAGGCAAATGAAGAGGGTGTTTGTGCCGTCGCTTTGCAGAATACGAAAACCGCAGAAAAAAGCGACCTGGCAACCGACGGGGTATTTATTTTCATCGGCTTCGAGCCCAACAATAAATTGGTGCCGGCGGGCACGAGGATGAATGCCGATGGTTATGTGGTTACCAATGAGAAGTGTGAAACCAATGCGCCCGGAATCTATGTCATCGGTGACCTCAGAGAAAAAGCATATCGCCAAATCGTGATATCGGCATCCGATGGCGCCACGGCGGCACTTTCAGCCGCCCATTACGTGGAAACGCGCAAATCGGCAGAAGCCTGCGAATTGCCGGCAGAGCTCCAATCTTAAGCCCCATCGATAACAGCAGCTTAGCCATTACTTGAGCTTTAGATAAAACACCGACATGCGAACACGAAACAGAGAAAATATAAAATATTTTTTCTTTTCGTGCTTTTTTTAGTATTTTGAATACACCACAAAGGGCACGAAGAAGCACGAAGATTAAGAAATGGGCTTCTAGAAGGATTCCCTTCGTGAGCTTCGTGGTAAAATTTAACCTTCAGTCATTGCTTTCATCCCAAAGTTTAGATGATCATGTCCGGCATGATGCGTTTTCTGATGACATTGATGATTTTAGCGGGCATGCTGTTGGGCCTACCGTTGCTGGGCATCTGGGTAGCTGGATACCCCATTTCAGACTATCTGGAATTTCCACCCCAAACCCGCTATGTTCAACATGCACCTTTTTCTTGGCTGGCCTTTGTCATCTATAGTCTTCTGATTGCCGCTTGCACGGTTCCACTCATCATTCGCACTGTTAAACCACACCTCCCAAATAAGCCGCACAAATGCCGGTCTGTGCAGCCCTTTCCCGTTTGGGGATGGCTCGGCCTGGTGTTTGGAATCGCCGCCTGGATTCTGGCATGGACGCGTTTCAGCTGGTTTACAGCGCTTCAGCCGCACACTTTCACGCCTCTGTGGGTATCATTTATCATTGTTATCAACGCCTTGTGTTATCGGCAGGGTGGTTATTGTATGCTGCTTTGTCGACCGACTTTTTTTCTACTGCTTTTTCCGATTAGCGCCGCCTTCTGGTGGTTCTTTGAATATCTGAACCGTTTTGTTCAAAACTGGTACTATATCGGGCCCGAATTTAGCGCCTGGGAATATTTTTGGTATGCCACCTTGCCTTTTGCTACGGTGTTGCCGGCGGTTTTAGGCCTGCGCGACAGGTTGATGTCGACCGGCTGGCTTCAGCAAAGATTCGATCAGTTCATTCCGCTAAAGGTCCGGTATCCTAAAATACTTGCTACCCTGATACTGGTACTGGCTGCCAGCGGCCTGGCCGGTATCGGTGTCTGGCCTAACATCCTATTCCCGCTGCTTTGGGTTGCCCCCCTGCTGATTATCCTCGCCATACAAACCTTGATAAACGATAGACATCTTTTATCGGGTCTGGCAGAGGGGAACTGGACCCCATTTGTGGCGGCGGCAATGGCAGCGCTTATTTGCGGGGGATTTTGGGAAATGTGGAATTTCTTCAGCCTAGCCAAATGGAAATACAGTATTCCCTTTGTGCACCGTTATCTGATTTTTGAAATGCCCCTGCTGGGCTATGCCGGCTATCTTCCGTTTGGTCTGCAATGTGCGGTCGTTGGCAGTTTGCTGGAAAAAAGCAAGCCTTAATGTCAACCACAACAAATCTGGTATTTATCCTTGACATACCCCTACATATTGTATATCGCGGAACAACGTGGTAGAATATCAAATAGAGTTTTAATTCAAGACCATCTGTAATGATATTCTTTGTAAAAAAACCGCGTCGAAATGGCATATAAATATTTAGGGCTGCGCTTGTAACTGAGTATATCGTCATTATGTTCTGTGCTTGTTCGATGGGGATATTGGCGCGCATCTATCGTTGATCAGCGTTGACCCCGTTGAAAAACGCTTTTAAGTTGAACACAAATATTGTCGTTCAGGTTTAAGCCATATGCAAAAAAACATCGGATTCATTTCAACGCGACTTGCCGGCACCGATGGCGTTTCCCTCGAATCCAGCAAATGGGCAGAGGTTTTTCAGCAAAGCGGGCACAAATGCTTCTGGTTTGCTGGTGCTCTGGATCGCAAGCCAGAATATAGTTTTCATGTACCCGAGGCCCATTTCAAAACCGAACAAAACCAGTGGATCAACCAAAGAGTCTTCGGTCAAAAGGGGCGCGAGCAGCCAGTTACGCAAACCATTCATGATTTGCGATCCCACCTGAAACGACAGCTTCACAAATTCATCAGAAAATTTAAAATAGATGTATTGATCGCTGAAAATGCATTGACCATCCCCTTGCATGTCCCCCTTGGTTTGGCCATTACCGAAACGGTTGCAGAAACACAATTGCCGACCATTGCCCACCATCATGATTTTTACTGGGAACGTGTCCGCTTTTCGGTCAATGCCGTCGGTGACTATATTCAAATGGCCTTTCCGCCTAAACTAAACAATATTCGACATATTGTGATCAATTCAGCCGCCCAGGAGCAATTGGCCCTGCGTACCGGCATTGCCTCAACCATCATTCCCAATGTTTTAGATTTTGAAAATCCGCCCAAGGTCAGCAAGAAGCGAACCAACGTCTTTCGCGAATCCATCGGTCTGGCATCCGATGACCACATGATTTTACAACCCACGCGTATCATCCAGCGCAAAGGAATCGAGTTCGCGATTGAATTGGTCAAGGAGCTTAATAATTCACACAACAAACTGGTCGTATCGCATGAAGCCGGGGATGAAGGTTTTGAATATGCGGAGTGGCTAAAAGAATATGCGTGTGAGCATGACGTGGACCTGCGCCTCGTTTCTATTCAGGTTTTGGATCCCTGGTCTGAAAACGGCAATCACGGCGCTAAATATACGCTGTGGGATGTGTATCCGTATGCTGATTTTATAACCTACCCCAGCCTGTACGAGGGATTCGGCAATGCATTCTTAGAAGCCATTTACTTCAAAAAACCGATACTGATCAATCGCTACGCCACTTTCGTGCGCGATATCGAACCCCAAGGATTCGACCTGGTGGTGATGGATGGCTTCCTTTCCAAGCAAACGGTTCAGAATGTGGTGGACATCCTGAGCTCCTCGAAACGGCGAAAAAAAATGGTCAAGAGCAATTATGCGATCGCCGCGCGCCACTATTCCTATCAGGTGCTGCGCAACCAGCTTTCAAGCATCATGCAAAGTTTCTTCGGCGACGATTTCGAACAACTGACCCCCCAAGACCGTCCGGCAAAATCCAAGGCTTATCTGTATATCAATTCACATCAGGTCATGTATAAACATTTCGATAGCCGGCACTGCGCACCCAAGGCCCCAAAGAAGCTTCGAGCCTAACGACAGTATGTATGTCGACCTTTTCCAACCACACCTTTTAGCCGTCCGGCTTCCAAAATGAATCTGATGGTTGAATCAGTTGATTTCATTATTACATTATAAAGTAATGTAGATATTGTTTTGTGACCGGTTCAGCAGCTTTGAATATCCATTTGCCAAAGGGTCTAAAAGATGGCGTTTACCACCGTTTGCGGTTTGAGGGGAAAAGTGTACCAGCCCGATCCGCCGAAGGATGGGACCCGAAAATATCCCTGCAAAGACTGCTATTCATGCCAATTGTGCAGCGATGATCGCTGTCGAATGTGCCGCGGCGCTCAGCATCAAAAAATCTGCCACAATGACAAAAAAAAAATGAAACGATTCCAAAGGAGAATACAATGAATCGCATAAGCTGTTATTTTGAAAAAATTTCTGATTTCGGAGTGGGTCTGTTTTTGCTTTTCCTCGGTTTAATCCTGACGGTTATCAGCTTTACGATAATTCCGGTAATTGGATTGGTCTTGGCCATTCCAGTGCTGGTCTTGGCTGTGTCGTTTTTAGGTGCTAAAAAAAGTAAGGAATGTGCGCTGGTCACCCGTAAAGCAAGAAAATTATTTTCAAGTTAGCCGCTCCTGGCAAAAGACTTAACAGAGACGTTCGGGCCGGCTGTGGTGACTGGAGAGTCAAGATAGGATTTTTGATCTTGACCGTCAGCGGCGGATCGTATATCGTATATTTACGATAAACTAACGCCGGTTATCAAAATGAACCAAAAGCATTCACCTCAAACAAATTGCTGCGAAAAGCCGACTCACAATATAATCGGCATTCAGATCGCTGCTGAGCCACCGAAAACCAAAGATCAGCAAAATGAAGTGTGTTGCGGATCTCCTCCTGGTCCAGAAAGCAGCCGATTTGAAAAACCGGGGTATGCACTCCTCGATTTCGTGGAAGTGTTTGTCCAAACACCCGCCGGACCGGTGCCCCGCGTAAAGACGGATCTACGGTGGCGCGACTTTGCCGGCACGATAAGAGCGCGGCTGGGTATTAAACGCGCGCAGTACAAAATTGCGCCGGGGCTGTATTGTGTTGGAGAGCCGGATGCTCAGGCGCCTGTGCTGGTTACCGCTAACTATAAACTGACCTTTGACGAGCTGCGCAAGAATCTCAAGGACATCAGCGCCTGGATATTGGTGCTGGACACCCGCGGGATCAATGTGTGGTGCGCCGCCGGTAAAGGTCTATTTTCAACCGCAGAATTGATCAACCGAGTTGATCGCTCCAACCTGAATGCCGTGATATCCCACAAAAAGCTTATTTTGCCGCAATTGGCGGCTACTGGTGTTGCATCACATGTCATCAAAAAGACAATCGGCTTCAAAGTGATTTATGGACCGGTGCGCGCCCGCGACATTCCAAAGTTTTTAGCCAATGAATTGGCAACAGAACCGTACATGCGCAAAGTCACCTTCAACACACTTGAGCGTGTGATTCTCATCCCGGTGGAATTGGCCCATTTACCGAAGCCATCCTTTTGGATTCTGCTGGGTATTTTTGTGGCTTCTGGAATCGGAACCCATATTTTCTCTTTTTCCGCTGCATGGTTGCGCGGAATCATGCTGGCCATTGCTTATGGCGCCGGGATATTGGCCGGTGCCATTGTCACGCCGACGCTTTTACCCTGGATCCCGGGCAAATCTTTTGCGGTCAAAGGCGCCATTGTGGGAGCCATCAGCGCTGCGGTTATTGTGGTATGGTTTCGAAGCGATTTAGGTTTTTTAGGGGCGTTGGCCTTGATGCTGTGTACAACCGCTGTGGGTTCTTACCTGGCAATGAATTTCACCGGCTCTACTCCGTTTACATCACCCTCAGGAGTGGAGAAGGAAATGCGCAAGGCCATACCGTTTCAGGCATCGGCCCTGCTGATAGCGCTGATCGCCTGGGTCGGCTCGGCATTTATGGGTTAGACTGATTAAGATGCCGTTTGCAACAAAATTAAAGAAAACCACGAAAACACGAAAGACCAAAAGCACGAAATAAGAAATATTTTTCGTGTTTCTGTATTTTCGTGCTTTCGTGGTAAATTATTTTTCTCAAGCTCATAAATTAGATGGGATTTGCAAATGGAAACATTCAGATATCTACCCGGGGTTACTACATTGACATTGAACGTAAAGGCCTGTGTTGGTTGCGGTATGTGTGAAATCGTGTGCCCACATGGCATATTTTCAATGGACAACAAAAAAGCCCGCATTGTTGATTTAGACGGTTGTATGGAATGCGGCGCCTGCGCAAAAAATTGCCCGACCGATGCCATCGGTGTGACACCCGGCGTAGGCTGTGCCTCCTATATTATTCAAACCTGGATCAAGGGTAAGAATGCTGCGGCTTGCAGTGATGTGGAATGTTGCTGAATGTTGGATGTGAACCGCAGAGGCGCAAAGCTCGCAGAGATATTTCGTCTTGGTCTGATTTCCTGAGAGGGGAAATCAGACCAAACAATCTGCAATAGGCATCAAATAATAAACACACATGATTGCTTAAAATGCATAAAATGAAGTTTATAAGCTGTATGTTTGAAAGAAACCTTGCCATTTGGTGCAGGGTTTTTAGTTTTTCGTCCTCTCAACGAAAAACTGAAAAATAACTTTCTTTGCGCCCTTTGCGTCTTTGCGGTGAAATATATCAACAAGCTCCCATGATCACTTCGAAAGCCGATCCCAAAAAGCTTTCGCCTGCTCCTCGCGCCGATCACTGGCAGGCGCTGAATCGTTCTGAGGAACGCGAACGGCCTCTCCCCGCAGGCGCGCGATGCGCTCTTCTAGTGGTGGGTGTGTTGAAAATAAGCTCATCATACTTCTACCCGACAGCGGATTGACGATAAACATATGGGCGGTGGATGGGCTGGCATTCAGCGGAATTCTTTTCGAAAACTGGCCCAGCTTTTCGAGTGCGCGGGCCAGTCCTTCCGGGCTTCCCGCAAAACGCGCACCGGTCGAATCCGCCAAATATTCACGCGACCGCGATATCGCCATCTGAATGATCATGGCCGCGAACGGTGCCATTATCGACATGGCAATCAAACCAATCGCACCTCCCCCCCGGTCGCCATCACCGCCTCTTCCGCCAAACAGTGCCGAGAAACGTGCCATATTCGCCAATACCATAATGGCACCGGCCATGGTGGCAGCAATGCTGCCGATTAAAATGTCACGGTTCTTGACATGCGCCAATTCGTGTGCCAGCACTCCTTTGACCTCATCATGATCCATTATATTCAGCAATCCCTGAGTGACTGCCACGACAGCATGTTCCGGGTTGCGGCCGGTCGCGAAGGCATTGGGTGCCTCCTTGGGGATCATAAATATCTTCGGCATCGGAAGCCCCGCAGGTCCGATCAGCGATTTAACCATCTCATAAACCTCCGGTGCCTGCTGCGGGCTGACTTCCTGGGCACGGTACATTTTCAGCACGATTTTATCCGAGAACCAGTAGCTAAAAAAATTCATACCGGCAGCAATCAAAAGTGCAATGATCATTCCTTGTTGGCCGCCAAAATATTGCCCGATCCAAATGATCAAAGCGGTCATCACAGCCAATAAGATGGTTGTTCTTATCCGGTTGCCCATCGTTATTTTATCCTTTCACGTTTTATCAGGTAGCGGCCATCCTGCACGCATGGCCGTCGGACCTTTTTGATTAAATTCTGTTGGATTTGCTTATGGCAAAACATACATAACAGAATATAAAACCGCGCTTTCAGTTGGCAAGCACCCGACTAAAGATTTGAATGGGTTTTATTGGCGCATATAAAAATGCCCTTAGCGGACAGCTCGTGTGCCGTCCTCGAAATCGTTAATAAAATTAGCGCAGGCAATCTGTGCGGGGTGGGATATCTTAGCGTATCGATTCTAAAGTTCTAGTCTTAATTATTCATAGAAGTCAATCCGCAATAACTAAATGAAATTCAAAAAAATAATTCCTTTTTTTCAAAAATACTTGTTGTTAACTACATGTCTATATGCTAAGGGTTGAGTTGATCAATGAGGCGAATATTTGCAAGCTTTCATACCGACCACAAACTTTTAACATGTCCATAATCTGCACCCGGTTAGATGCCCCCCTGACCGAAAATGCGAGATAAATTCAACACATTGGTGCTGCATTTGCGGATTTAATTAGGTGAGCAGAATGGAGAAATTGAAACCTGCGCAAGACCGGCTGCAACTTGTCGAGTCATTCTCCCAATCGGGCAATTCGCAAAATATCCCATCGGCAAATCCATTAGATACTGACACACAAATCAGTTCTGCGGAAAAAAATGCGCTCTACGCTTTAACCCGCAGGCGCACGGAAGAAAAAGAATCCGCTGAAACCGTCAGGGTTCGCAAATCGCAGCTGATCAATAAAATCAATTTCATCAACTTTCAAGACAGAACGCTGCTGGTCAATCTTAAACACCGTTCTTACAATAGCCTCTTGACTCTATTGGCCAGGCCTCAACCGTGCATTAGCGATGAATTGGATTGTTCCTGGGAAGAATCGGAAAATGACCTGCAAATCTTGGATTCCTATGAATTTCAAAATATTTTAATCCCGGACGGTCAGAATCTCATCAGCATGGAACCCGATCTGATCCGCATGGATAAACGTGTCATCCGTTTGTTATTACCGGAACATGGTGTTGAAGTCAGTTCTCGGACGATGAGGCGCCATGCCGGCAAGGATATAAGGGCTCAATTAATACAGAACAGCACTATTTTTTCCGGAAAATTGGTCGATTTTAATGCCTGTTCCCTTAAAATTGAGCTAACAACAACTCCTCCCCAAACATTTGAGTGGATTAATTCAGAATCTTCAGTCAACCTTATTTTGTCTGATCATAAAGAAACTTACTATTCCGGTGAATGCAAAATCATACGACACGACACCGATAAAACAAACCGCGTTTATATCTTAAAACCCCTCATTCATGAAATTCAGCGGTTTAAACATAAAGAGTTTCGCAGTCACAGATACCATTTAACGCCATCGCCAAATGTTTTCTTCAAACATCCATTTACCAATAAGCGGTTTGATCTGAAAGTCGTGGATTTATCCGGATCAGGATTTGCAGTAGAAGAAAATAAAAATGATTCTGTGCTATTGCCGGGTATGATTCTGCCTGAATTGGAGTTGAGCTTTGCCAACAGCTTTCACATCAAATGTCGCGCGCAGGTTGTTTATCGCAAAAACATCGAAATTGAAAAAGAGGGCAACCGGGTTAAGTGTGGCGTTGCCCTGCTCGATATCGACATTCAGGATCATGCCAAACTGATTGCTATGCTACAACACGCCAAGAACGAGAATTCCTACTTTTGCAGCCGCGTAAGTCTCGATGAGCTCTGGAATTTTTTCTTTGAAACCGGATTCATCTATCCCGACAAATACGGGCACATTGAAAAAAACAAATATCAGATCAAGGCGACTTACGAAAAACTATACAACAGTGACTCCAACATTACACGGCATTTTATCTACCAGGAAAACGGCCGAATCATGGGGCATATGGCCATGCTTCGCTATTATAAAAGAACCTGGTTGATCCATCATCATGCAGCGCGCAAATCTGCTCTCAACAAAGCAGGGTTGGTTGTTTTGGATCAAATTGGCCGCATGGGCAATAACTCCCACCGACTCGATTCGCTCCACATGGATTATTTGATCTGTTATTATCGCCCGGATAATAAATTTCCTAGTCGGGTCTTTGGGGGGGCTGCCAAAGCCATTGATAATCCTAAAGGATGCTCTATCGATGCTTTTGCCTATTATCATCATCAGTGCAATCTTAACCGGACGACGCCTCTACCGGACAGCTGGCAGCTGAATGACGTGTCAGAGATCGACCTTTTAGAGCTGGAAAATTTTTACCAGCATATATCGGGGGGTCTGATGCTCGATGCCACAGATTTAAGATATAACCTTCTTAACATTGATACGCTTTCTGAAGAATACAAACGGATGGGCTTGCATCGCGGCCGTCAGGTTTTGGCTTTGCGGCAGGAAAATCAGCTCAAAGCGGTGATTACGGTGAATCTGACAGATTTGGGCCTTAACCTTTCCGATCTGACGAATTGCGTTAAGATTATGGTTATCGACGCCAAAGCGCTGACGGCCAATATATTGAACGCCGCAATGGATACCTTGGCCGCAAAATGCAACAAAGCGAGTATGCCCGCTCTTTTATACCCTGCGGCGTATGCTGAAGAACAAGATATTGCCTACGAGAAACATTATCATTTATGGGCATTAAGCCTTCAGTTCTCAGACCCGTATTTCAAATATATCAACCGTCTGCTGCGCTTTTTCTAAAGTCTATCCTCATCGCAACAAAGGTTTGCGCCCGCAGCAGGAAATCAGAGGTGTATACGTAAATCTTCTAAAGTCACTGAAAAAATCAAGTACTTCTTTAAAAAAACCTTCAAACCCATTTTCATAGTCTTCAAACTGAATTCCCGAATGCTTGCCAACCATTTCCGCTTTTTTCGTAAAGTTGAAAATATCAACGTCTTTTAATTCACCGAAAATTAAGTTATGCGGCGTGACATTAACGTCTATGTCTTGGTAGCCGGCATCATAAAGGTAGGAATACAGCTTAATGCCTGCATATGGGTCGAAGTTAAAATCATTTTGCAGAATATCCATTATAATGTTTAAATACTTTTCAAGTCGATCGGAGTGACCAAAATACCGCAGGCAGTTACAGTCCAAATCAATCAAGCACAGTATTCCACCGGGCTTCATGATCTTTGAGATATTTTTAACGATATCGCAACTTTCTACCCGATAATATTCGAGAACAAACCGCACCCAGATAAAATCGAACATCCCCAGATCATCTAAAGGTTCTCGTATATCCTTGCAGACATATTGGATTCTGTCATGGCTGTAATGGTTTTCAGCATAATCAATACGCTGTTGCGCCATATCGACCCCGACGACGGCACCGGTGGGCCCAGCGAGCTCGTTAAGGTAATAAGTCGTTTTGCCGGCACCACAGCCTAAATCTGCAACGCGCATACCGGGTTTAAGCCCAGCCCACTGTGCTTGCTTTTTGACCATTTCAGGATCGGTTTTCAAATCAAGACGGACCGCCTCTTCATCGCCTTCCATCAAATAATTACGCTTGTTCATCATGTGGGATTCCTTGAGTTGACGTGCTGTCCGGTATCGTGAAAGCAAACTTGTGTGTTGCGACAATACAGTATCGCAAAGCTATTCTTAGGCCAAAAACAAAAAAAGTCAACCGGTGCGACGATACACTTTTGACGTGTCAAACATGATTCTTGAAAGGGCCACATCCCTTCAACTTCTGCGTCCCTCTTATTGACACCATACCATACGGTGAGTAAATTAACGGAATATTGCATTGTTCGCTTTAACAAAGGAGGAGAATAATGAACAAAGCGCTCAAGTGGGGATTGATCATATGCGTCGGGCTGGTGGTGCTCGTTATTGCCACATTACTGATTGCACCGGCTTTCATTGATATTCAGGACTATAAACCCGAAATAGAAAAGCTTGTTACCGAAAAGACCGGCAGAGCCTTTAGCGTGGGAGACGACATGAGCCTGTCGCTATTTCCATGGGCCGGTGTTTCCCTTTCCGATGTGCGCCTGGGAAATTTAGCCGGATTTACTGAAAAAGAGTTTGTCTCAGTCAAATCCTTTGAGGTCAGGGTCAAGCTGTTACCACTGATCTCAAAAGACATTCAGGTCAAGCGCTTCATTTTAAATGAGCCTTCCATTACGCTGGTGAAAAATAAAAACGGACGTGTTAACTGGGATCCATTGGTCCCGGCCGCAGACAAAACAGCGGCCCCCAAAAAGAAAGAGACCGCCGAGGCACCGGGCGCCGGAACGGGTCTGCCTATCAAAGACCTGACCGTTGGCGAGTGTTCATTGAAGAATGGTTCGGTGATCTGGATTGACCACACAACCCAGACCCGCAAGGAAATTACGGCCGTTAACTTGAATGTGCAAGATGTTTCGCTGGATCGGCCGATCAAGCTTGCCTTTGCAGCGCAGTTCGATAAGCAGCCGGTATCAGTGGATGGCACTATCGGGCCGGTCGGCCAAGACTTCAAAAAAGCCACCATTCCCCTGGAACTTGACATTAAGGCGCTTAAAGAGCTTATCCTGCAATTAAACGGCAGCGTGATGAATCCGGGTGCGAAACCCGGAATTGATCTGGCCGTCGAAATCAAGCCGTTTTCCCCACGCAAACTGGTGGCAGCCCTGGATCAAACGTTTCCAGTCGCCACTTCCGACCCCAAGGCCTTGGATCGTGTCGCGCTCAAGGCGAACCTCAAAGGGGGGAGCACCCAGGTTTCAGTATCCAACGGAATTCTGAATCTGGACGAATCGACGCTCAATTTTTCACTCAAGGCGTCTGATTTCTCAAGGCCCAATCTGGCATTTGATATGAATCTGGATCAGATCAATCTGGATCGTTACCTGCCGCCAAAAACAGAGCAGAAGCCCGCGCCTGCTGAAAAGCCGTCCCCAAAGAAAGCCGCTGATTATGAGCCCCTGCGCAAGCTCATTTTGGATGGACGAATAAAGATCGGCCAGCTGGTGGCCAGCAAAGCCAAAATCAGCGATCTGCTAGTTCAGATCAAAGCCAAAAACGGTATTTTCAACCTTGATCCATTGCAGCTGGCCATGTATCAGGGCAAGGTCAGCGGCAACGGCAATTTCAATGTACAGACCAACACCCCCAAAACCAGCATAAACATTAACATGGCAAGCGTCCAGGTGGGCCCATTGCTGCGAGATGTTTTGGAAAAGGATTTTTTAGAAGGTTTTACCAATGCCCAGCTCAAGCTGTCCATGTCCGGAGACAATGCCGACAAAATAAAGCAAACCCTAAACGGCAGCGGCCAGCTGCAGTTTAACGATGGTGCCATTGTCGGTATCGATCTGGCCAGCATGGTCCGCAATGTCGAAGCTGCTTTCGGTCTGGCACAAAAACCTTCTGAGCGGCCGCGAACGGACTTTTCCGAACTCATGGCACCTTTCACCATCAAAAACGGGCTTTTCAACACACCGCAAACGAGCTTAAAATCACCGCTCATTCGGGTCATAGCAGCCGGAAATGCCAATCTGGTGACCGAAGCGCTGGATTTTCGGGTGGAACCCAAAGTGGTCGGCACCCTCAAAGGACAGGGGGATACCGCAGATCGCAAGGGATTCATGGTCCCGGTAATCGTATCCGGCACTTTTTCAAACCCCCAGTTTGCACCGGATCTGGCCGGAGTTGCCAAAAAGCAGTTGCAGGATGCGCTACAAGGGACCGAAAAACCTGAAGACTTGCTGGACAAAGATAAGCTTGAGGAAACCGGCAAGGGGATCCTGAAAGGAATACTCAATCAATAATGCGAACTTTCAGGTTAAACCAAATGATGGTCGTTGCTGCGGTTTTGCTATTTTACATGGCCGGCTGCGCCGGACTGGGCCAGCGCCTGGAGCCGCCGCGGGTCAAACTGGCCAATATCCGCCCGGAATCGTTCAATGTCCTGGAAACGGTCTTTGTGGTTCAGTTACGGGTGTTTAACACCAATGATACCGCCCTGACGATCAAGGGCGTTGAGAGTGAAATCGAAATAAACGGCAAAGCATTTGCTTTTGGTGTCTCGGAATCCGATGTTGAAGTCCCGGCTTTTGGCACCGAACTGCTGACGATGCGTGTGTACTCATCGGTATTTGACATCATCAAAAGTGCCGCCGGTTTGCACAATGAGGAACAATTGCATTATCGCATCAAAGGCAAGATTCGTTTAGGGGCAGGTGCCTTTCCCGGAGCGCTGCCCTTTGAATCGGAAGGCAACATTACCCTGCCGGACATCCCTGAATTAAAGGAGCGGCGCTCGCTTTCCGAATAAGCGCCACCTAAAAAACAGTTCGCCTTCACGTCGACATTATCTATATTCCAAACAAGTAAAATTCCATGTCTTAAGCATCAAATATCAAATAAATCTAAACTTTATAAATTGTATTTCTCGCTATAGAATTTGTGCAAAATATTTGCGATAAAGGAATCATGTCTGCAAAAAAATCCATTGCCACCGAAAACATTGCTTTCATGCGCCGTTTCTGGACCTGGTTTACCCGGGATTTTTTAGGAATTTTCCGCGAAATGCGCTGGAGTTATTTGCCGCCATTGATGGTCTATCTGGCCGCCGGCGTTTCCGGATTTACCGGTATCATCGAATCTTTTTTCGTCAAAGAGCAATTGGGATTATCGGCTGCCTTTCTGGCAGGCTTAGCTTTCTGGGCCGGTTTGCCCTGGGCCTTAAAAATGCCGCTGGGACACCTGGTCGATTTGTTCTGGCGCCGCAAAGCCGCTTTTGTCTATTTCGGGGCCACCCTGATGGCCCTCAGCTTGCTGATCATGGTGGGTTTGACGGGACACCAGCAATGGATGGCATCGTTTTTGCCGCTTGATATCTGGTACATTATCTCGGTGCTGCTGTCCCCGGTGGGTTTCGTTCTGCAGGATGTTGTGGCAGACGCCATGACCGTTGAAGCCGTAGCTCCCGTCGATGATGACGGTCACCCCCTTGCAGAGGCAACTTTGCAGCGCATGCATGTCACCATGCAGACCCTGGGGCGTATTGCGATTATCGGCGGCAGCGCCCTGGTGGCCGGATTGGGCGGTTGGCTGGCAAGCATTCTCTCCTATGAGATCATGTATAAGTGGTCTTTGGTCATACCTCTGATTTCTGTTCTGGGCGTAACCCTGGGCAGCTGGACCACCCGCCGTCACCGCCGCCAGTTGCGGCAAGAAGGTTTTACACCACTAGAAATCGATAAAATGCTGCAGGCGCATGATACCCGCACCGCTCCCAACTGGTACATTCTGGGCGGCAGCGGCGTATTCGTGATCATGACCCTGTTGCTGGGACTTTCAGAGCTGCAGTTAAAAAAGGAAATCATCTTTGTGGGCTCCCTGGGAATCATCGGCTATCTCATTTACCAGCTGGTGCAGGAGATGACACCCGAAAAACGCCGTGAAATCATCGGCATTGCTGTCATTATTTTCGTCTTTCGCGCCATGCCTTCATTCGGCCCCGGTGCCCAGTGGTGGCAAATTGACGTGCTCGGTTTTGACGAGGCTTTTTTCGGTACATTGCGCCAGATCGCCTCTTTGCTGGCCATTGCGGGTATGTTTGCCCTGCGCAGCTGGATGGGCCGCCGTCCGGTGCCGTATCTGGTGGTATTTTTATCGGTTTACAATACCATAATGATTCTACCATTTATCGGCATGTATTTTGGTTTGCATGTCTGGACCGAGACCCATTTCGGGTTTGGTGCGCGCACCATCGCCATTATCGATACGATGGCCGATTCACCCCTCGGTCAGGTGGCTATGATTCCCATGCTGGCGTGGATCGCAAAGGAAGCACCGCGGGATAAAAAAGCCACCTATTTTGCGGTTATGGCCGCCTTTACCAATCTGGCCCTATCCGCCAGCAGCCTGGGCACCAACTATTTAAACAAAATTTTTACCATCCCACGGGGTCAATACGATGAGCTGGGCATAGTAATGATAACGGTCAGCGCCATGGGGCTGATCCTGCCGATTGTCACCGTCCTCATCTTCAACAATCCGTTCCGCCGTCCCATAAAGTCGGCTGGAGCAACCCCTGAAATTGAAGCACCATCTGCAAGTTCATCGGCCAACAACTGAACCGTTCGCGACTGAAGTTTTTTTATTTGCTTCATCTCCGGTGTCAATGATAGGTTCTATCCATACCTAAACCGGTCCAAAGCATTTTTTGAGGCCTGATATGAAGCTTGGCATTATTGGCCTGCCGCGCGCCGGCAAATCAACCGTATTTGATGCCTTAACCCAAAATATCACCGGTCCCGAGCACAAAGGGCAGGATCGAATTGCCACGGTCCGCGTGCCGGATGACCGCGTCGATGCGTTAAGCCGGATGGTCAATCCGCAAAAAACCATCTACGCCCAAGTGGAATATTTTCTACCCGGTTTAAAAAAAGACAGCCCTTCAGAGTCATCGCCCTGGACGGCTGTCAGGGATTGCGATGCACTCTTGCATGTCATTCGCAACCATGCGGTTTACGGCTTTGACGAACCATCCCCGGCGCAGGATTTTAGCCAGCTGGACCAAGATCTCGTTCTGGCGGATCTGGTGGTAGCGCAAAAACGCATAGAACGCATTGAGCTGGATCACAAGCGCGGTAAAAAAATGGACTCGGAAGAATACGATCTGTTGACAGCCTGCCGTGATTGTCTGGAAGATGAGATTCCGTTGAGAAACAAACCGCAGCTGGCCTCCGCTCACCGCCTTAGAGGCTTTACGTTTTTAAGTGCCAAGCCCGTTCTAATCCTGTTTAACAATGAAGATGATGACGATCGTCTGCCGAATATCGAGCACCTGGTTGCTGCAGAAGAGTGCCTGGTCATCCGGGGCAAACTGGAGCAGGAGCTGGCCCAGATGTCCCCGGATGAGGCTGCTGAGTTTTTGACCGAATTCAATATCCCAACATCTGCCATGGATCGCGTGATCCGGCAATCTTATGCGCTTTTAGATCTGATTTCCTTTTTTACCATCATCAGCAATGAAGTCCGCGCCTGGACCATTAAAAAAGGCACCCAGGCTCTGGAAGCTGCCGGTCATATCCACAGCGATATGCAAAAGGGCTTTATCCGCGCCGAGGTGATCTCCTTTGAGAATCTGATGGCAGCCGGTAGCTATAATGAAGCCAAAAAGAAGGGCACCGTTAGATTGGAGGGGAAAACTTATGAAGTGCAGGATGGGGATATAATTCAATTCCGCTTCAACATCTAAAAGTCCTTGCAAAGGCCCATCTAATGCTTGAATGCTGTGTTACGATCCAATTCAAAATGCTCGCGTACTACCGTGTGCGCTCCGCTTTTGAATCGAATCGCGCCTTGCCTTCAAACATGATCTAGGCCTTTGCAAGCACTTTACATAATTATTCCAATTTTGTAAGGGATTCTGGATCACAACAGAGGTCATGTTTTTTTCTGAAAGGCGATATGCTATGAATTTTCAAATACGTCTGTAGTGGCCAGATATTTGGGATGAATGGCACTATCATTTTTGTTCTTGTTTGAGCAATAGTAAATCCTAAATATCAGGTCACCTGGCACGGCAATATTCATATCGCCTGGAAGAAAATGACATGACCGTAGCTCATACTTTTATTTATCTACTGGGTGTAAAAGCATAAGGAGAAGAATTTGGCAGCCGATGCGGTGTTGGACATCATCGCCCATGGGGCCTGGAACGGAGGCAAACGGGTTGATAATTCTATTTATGAAAACAAAGGATTGGTATTTAAAGGCGGCATACCGGTCAACCACGAAACCATCGAAGAACGCATCGGCGTTCGGACACGCATCGTGGCGCCCGAGGATGAGCGCATCGGTGTCCTGGCGTTTAAAGAGCTGCTGCAAACGTCCAACATCGACCCGACCCGCATCAAACTGATCATCGGGGCCACCAATATTGGAGAAGATAAATTTGATCCCGGCCCGCTTATCCGGCATCCCTTTGAACTGGTTCAAAGCAGCTGCCCCAACGCACGGGTGCTTGATTTATATGCCGGCTGTCCGGGCTTTAATGTTGCGGTTGAGTTCGTTTTTATGCTGTCGCTGGCCGGCATGCTGCAGGCCGGCGACCTGTCGATTATTGTCGGTGCCGAAAATGTGCATCGCGCTAAAGTATTTCCGCCGAACGACACCGCTAACATCATCTTTGGCGACGATGCCGTGGCCACCGTGCTTGAAACCCAAGCGCAGGCTTCAGAGGTCGGCGACGTTGACGTGTCGGCAAAAGTAACATTTCAGGCGGGGGATGATGTGGCCCGTGGCATCGCCAGCGAGCTGATAAAAATGATCGGGCCGCAAAAAATAGATGGGATCATTGTTGACAATCAGCTGGGCAAGCTCGAACACCGGGTGCCGGCGCTGGCCACCCGAATCCAACATCACCTGATCGAGCTGGCCTATCCGCAAGAGGCCGCCAAAGGGACATTTAAACGCTTTCGTAAAGCGCTGGCATTCTACAATCAACACGTCAACGCCTTTGCGTTTGATGTGATGACAGTAGACCGGCAGCCGGATCACATTGCCCAGCTTGCAAACGCTTATGTCGCCTGCGGTAAATACAAAATCGTCGCTTCGGTTTACCTTTCCGCTGATCGACGTGTCGTGCTGCGCTTGCATAGCGGTCCAGGACATCTCAACCACAGACCCAAATGGGGCATTGTTGATACCCTGACCCAGAGTCATGGCTGTTTTGCCCCCTATATCGAGGTCCTGCCGTTTACCGACAGAGCTGAGATGTTCGGACACATGAATGGAAAAGGTGTCTTTTTGCATGCCACCCGCGGCGCAAAATATCATTTGGCCACATTGATGGCCCCCCACAACCTGGACTTGGATGGCATTGACCTTCTTATAGAACATCAGGCCAATTTTGCCATGATCCCCCTGACGATTGAACAGGTCCTCAAAGACGGCCACAAAAATGTCAAAAAGGCCGCCGCGGATTTTATTGCCAAAAAAATGGTCACCAACATTCATGAGCGCGGAAACTGCTCGGTTGTCTGCATGCAAAGACTGCCATACGACCTTGAGCGCGGTGCCTTGCAACCGGATACGATCCAAGGATATTCGGTCAATCAAAATCTTGAGAACTTGCAACAGGCTAAAACCATCCTTTACGATTCCATTGGGGCGGGCATGACCCGAAGTTCCTTTTTGCACAGGAAAAAATAAGACCGACGAACCTTTAAATGCGAATTCGAATTCCGTATGCCGTAATGTCATTTAGACACAAAATAATCTTACCCATCATTTTTTTTATACTGGTCATCCTGATCGGTGCGGGTGTATTTTTAGGCATCACATATCTGCTGCCCGGCTTACTCGAATCCAAGCTGATCTCGATTTTGAAAAAAGATGTCGGTATTTCAGAGCTCACCCTGAATCTTCGGGAGCTGGATCTTGAAGGCGCCGATCTGGGGCCGCTGCGTTTGGGGTCGCCGCAAAATCCAGCTATTATCGTTCGATCCCTTCAGGTCGACTACGCCCCGCGGGAACTTTATCGCCAGAAAATAAAAAAAGTGGTGGCCAGCGGCGTTGAACTTTATGTCGAATACAAAAACGGGCAGTTGGGCCTGCGCGGTTTCGATTTGCCAAAATTTTTAAGCCAACTCAAAGCCAAGCTCGCAAATGACCCTGTTTCCGATAAGAACATTCCGATATTTCCAAACCATGTTGAAATCAACAATGGCCTGCTCATCGGGGTTGCTGGTGAAAAAACATATCGCCTGGCATTTGAGATGGATATCCTGCCGCGAGAAGATACCAAGCATATGTTCGTCGCCGCTGTCCGTTTGTACCCGCGCGGAATACGGGTTGATGTCTTAGCCAATATTGATATACAGCAAAATCAAATCACATCTGAATTAAACGCAAGCGATCTGGAGCTGTCGCGATTTGCCGATTTATGGCAACCTGTCAATGGTCTGAGCGCATCCGGATCGGCCAACCTGACACTTAAGACCCAGTTTGGCCTGAAGCCATTTGAGATTTCAGCAATTCGCGGCCACATAGGGGGATCGGCAGTAAATATTAAATATAAGGACCTTCATTTCCAGGTTCCCACCGACACGGCAAATCAACCTCAGCCATTTTCAATCGATTTTGTCAGCCCCCGCCCGGGGGGAATCAAGGTCACGCTCTCGCATCTGGCCATGCGCACACCGCTGGCGGCACGTTTGTCGAATTTTGCCGTCACCTTGAATTCATCTGATCAGGGCACCCGATTTTTCGGGCATTTTAGGCTTTCATCTGTGGATACAAATGACACGGCCATTCCGGTTGCTCGGCTAAAATTCAACAAACCGTTCGATTGCCCTTTAAAATTTTCCGGCTATCTATCCCAAAATCACCAATGGCGCATTGAGCTCACCGGCGACAACCCCAAACAGTTTGAACAACATCAAACTTCATTTCAATATCATCAAAACCACATCTCCTTTAAGTTGCCCACCGTCGATCTTAGCGCCCGCGGTGTTGGGCGCCTTTGCGATCTGACTTATGAGCTGAAAGTTCCCGCCGTTCGCCTGACATCTGAAAGTGTCAACATTTTTTCTCCTCAGCTCGTCTTAACGGGCGAAACGAACCTAAGTGCCGATCCGCCCCGGCGTGGAATCACCAAGTTTAATTTAGATGGGTCCGGTTCGGTTGTGACGACCCCATCTGGCACCATTAAACTCAGGCGACTATCAATGGGTGGTCGGCTGCAGCGTGACCAACAGGGCAAACTAAGCATTGCCGGTCAGCTGAAATTTGCCGATACCCGCTTTGAAGACAACCGGGCAAACATTGCGCTCCACGGAGCGCAGGGCAGCATTCCGTTTCAGTTTCCGGCGGCCATTTTAGCTCGAAAAGGAATGATTTCAATAAAACATACGACATTGAATCAGCTGGATCTGGGAGCGGTTCAGGCAGAGGTAGAGCAGACAGCATCCGGCCTTTCTTTCAACGGCGCCCTGCAACATCCGATCTTGCCGGCCCTGGTGGTTGAATTTTCAGGTACATCCGATTTTGAGAACACCACTGATTATCAAACCCGTGCCCGTTTTACGATTTCATATCCGCCAACAGCACCGGAAATCGATTTAGGAAAATTTCTGCCGGCTGCTGCAGGATTGACCTTCAGTGGCAGACTCTGGGAACAGGGCGAGATTGTCATCGGAAGAAACGGAATGCAGGCCACGGCCAAATCCGGCGTGCAAAACGGTACATTGCGACATCGTGAAAATCAGATCGCCGTTGAAGGCATTCAGACCGAGGTGTTGATCCAGGATCTGGTAAAAGTTCGCAGTGCCCCCGGTCAGAAGCTCAAATTTGCGCGGGCGTCATTAGGGGAGATGAATATCGATAACGGA
>JASFEV010000040.1:0-22286 GCA_050124655.1 Desulfobacterales bacterium | reverse complement strand
CACTGAAATTAAAGGATACCAACTATTTATAGGCCGCGTTGTGAATCAGCACGACAGCGGTAAACCGCCGCTCGTGTGGCATAAGGATGGGTTCTTTGGTCTAACTTAGGATTAGACCAAGTGTTATCATGACCTATCTCAAAAATGCATCTAAAGCTAGTGGGTTGAGCCCGTTTCCCGTTAGCCCGTTTGCCGGTTAAAAAAAATTAAGAGATTTTTCCCTTTTTCGGGCTCAACGGGCTAAACCGGCTCAACTGGCAAACCTAAAAGCGTGATCTACTTTTTTTGTGATAGGTTATAGTATCTATTGTAGATTATTCGAACAATGTGCAAAAAATAGCCTTATCCTTTAAGGAATAAAATGGAGAAAAAACTTGTAGTAGCGGTGGTGGGGACTTTTGATTCCAAGGCTGATGAGCATTTTTTTTTAAAGGAACGTATCGAACAACATGGCCTGCAAGTTTTGACCATTAATGTCGGGACCGCAGGCCCGGCTCCGAAAGCGGTCGATCTTGATTTATTTAAAACAACTATCGAAAACATTCCCGATGTTCGAGAGAGCAGAGACACCGCAATTGCCGCCATGATCGACGAAGCCCAAACCCAAGTTAAGAGACTGTACGAGCAAAATGATATTGCTGGAATAATCTCAGCGGGCGGCGGCACCGGCACCCATATCGCAACATCCATTATGCGTGAGCTCCCGCTGGGGGTTCCCAAGGTGATGGTTTCCACCGTGGCCTCACGCAACATGGCCACCACCGTCGGCACCAAGGATATTACCATGATCCACAGTGTTGCCGACCTGCTGGGTGTCAACAGCATTTCAGGGCGCATCCTGGATTTAGCAGCAGCCGGGATCTGCGGCATGGTCCGAAGTCAATGGAATCCGGAGATGATAAAAAAGCGAATCGCCCTGCCCTTCTTCGGATTTATAACCGCGGGGGCTGAGGCCACTCGCCAGGCCCTGGAAAAACGGGGATATGAGGTGGTGGCCTTCCATGCCAATGGCATCGGCGGTATGGCCATGGAAGAACTGGCGGCCGAGGGTTTTTTTGACGGCATATTAGATTTCGCTACCCATGAACTGGCCGATCATTTGATGGACGGCTATTGCGGCGATATCGGACCGCAACGGTTCGAACCGGGCCCTGGACAATCCATTCCCCGATTGATTGTACCGGGTGGAATGGATTGCGCGGTTTTAGAATTTACCCGTGACAATATTCCAGAGCAATACCAGGATCGTCAGATCTTTTTTTATGACTTCCGCTCTGCCATTCGCCTTAACGAAGACGAAACACGAACGCTGGCGAATCAATTATCGCAAAAATTAAATAAGGATGCGCGCAATTTAAAAGTACTTGTGCCCTTGCAGGGATGGTCGGAGGCGGATCGCGACGGCGGACCTTTGTATAACCCTTCCATGAACCAGTTTTTCACGCGTCATTTGCGGGAAAAACTCGATCCGCAAATAGACATTCAGGAAACGGATCACCACATTAACGATTCGGCATTTGCTGAAATCGCAGCCGAGATGATGGATCAGATGATACAGGAGCATTCGAAACCATGTTAATCAAGCCCGATTGCATCGCTTGCATATTAAAGATGACCATTTCATCTCTCAGGAAACTTCCCCTGGACGAAAATTCGGTTAAATCGCTATATGCTGACATTTTGCAAATCCCGGCGTTACGCGGCCGTGTTTGGGATATGACCAGCCCGGAAGTTATCGAAGATGTATGGAAGAAAATTGTTGCCAAGGTCAACTCGCGCGATCCGTTTTTTGAAGTGAAATTAAGTCAGAATGAAAAAATTATGTTGCTATATCCGTTTCTGGAAAAAATGGTCAACGAAGCTGCCGACCCGTTAAAGCTTGCCGTTAAGCTTTCCATCCTGGGTAATTCAATGGATTTTATGGTGGCGGATTCATCACTCGCCGTCGAGGAATCCATCGCCGCCAAGGCAAAATTACCGCTTTCAGCCGACAGCTATTCTCAGTTCAGAAAGCAGTTAACGACCACCCGGCATTTGATGATCTTCGGCGACAACGCCGGAGAAATCGTGTTCGACCGGCTGTTGATCGAAACCATAACAAAGCACCATCAACCTCAGATAACCTTTGCGGTGAGAAGTGTGCCGACCCTCAACGACGCCACCTTAAGAGAGGCCAAAGCAGTCGGCATCGACCGGATTGCCACCGTTATTGAAAACGGCATCGATGGGCCTTTGCCCGGCACTATCTTGAGCAGATGTTCAGATGAAGTGAATGAGCTGGTTCGCCAATCTGATCTGATTATTTCAAAAGGAGGCGGCAATTTTGACACCCTGGATGAAGAAAGAAAACACCTGGATAAAAAAATTTCTTTTCTTATGCTTTCGAAATGTGCACCTCATTTTGATCATTTTGGTGTGAAGTTGTTTCATCCGATTTTAGCCAACACATTTTAGAAGCTATCCCAAAAATGCATCTAAAGCTACCGGGTTGAGCCCGTTTCCCGTTAGCCCGTTTGCCGGTTAAAAAATTAAGAGGTTTTCCGTTTTTTCGGGCTTAATCCGCCGGAGGCGGACTCAACTGGTAAACCTAAAAGCGTGATCTACTATTTTTCGGACAGCTTCTAATACCGTTCTATATTATCCTATTCTTATCTTATCCCAAAAATTCTCTACGCATAAAACCAGATCGCCAGTACTCCAATACTCCAGCTTGGCCTTCGTAGCCGAAGCTACTTCGGCGAAGTAGGCTACTCCATCACTCCAATGATAAAACATAAGAATTTCTTATACAATTTATAAAATCATATGAGTTGACTAAATCAGGCCACCCATTCATAAAATTGAATAATAAATATCTCAAATAACGCTAACGATAACGGATTCCTGGATTTTGCACGAGTTGGAGGCTTTCATATGCAAGGCATTTAAGGGCGAGGCTATAGTGAGCTATGCCTCGTCCTTAATAACGCAGCAGATGGAAGCCTCCGGCTTGCCCATCTTGTTGGGGCGTAGCTGAAAGCGAAGCCCAAAGGGTGAAAATTAATGAGTTAAAATGGTTTTCATCCATTAGAATAGTAATCAATAGTTCTCATTAATTTTCATGCAAGATCCAGGAACAGGGGAGGTTTAAAGATGCCCAAAGAAATCAAACATTCCATCTGTTTCCGGTGTAAACCGCGCTGCCGGCTTGAACTCGAGGTGGAAGACAATCAGATTGTCAAAGTCAGCACCTCGCCCATCAAGAAATGCCCTCGCAAATGGGCTGCGGATCTGGAGCGCTTTTATCATCCTGACCGTCTGAATTATCCGCTTAAAAGAGCGGGTGAAAAAGGCGAAAACAAGTGGCAGCAGATCACCTGGGATGAGGCTTTGGATGAGATTGCCGCCAAATTGCAGTCCCTCAAGGATCAGTATGGCGCCGAAACCCTGGGTGTCACAGCCGGCACCAGCCGCAGCTATGAAGAGCTCAACTCCCGTTTTCTGAATCTTTTCGGCAGCCCCAACCAGTGCGGCCAGGCCCAGATTTGCCACGGCAATTCAGCAGTGGTCGCCACCACCCTTTTTGGCTGGTGGCCTTATTGGATGCATATTGAAAAACTTCAAAATACCCGTTGTGTGATGCTCATCGGCCGCAACCCACCGCATTCGCACCAGACCATCTGGGAAGGTATCGAGGGGGCGAAGAAAAAAGGTGCCAAACTGATTGTCATCGATCCACGGCGCTCGGAATCGGCTGAAGCCGCCGATCTGTGGCTCCAGCTTCGACCGGGAACAGACTGTGCCCTGTTGTTGGGTATGATCAATGTTATCATTGAAGAAGATCTTTACGATAAAGAATTTGTCACCCAATGGTGTCACGGTTTCGATGCGCTGGCACAGCGCGCCAAAGAATATCCGTTGGATAAAGTGGCTGAAATCACCTGGGTGTCGGCCGACCAAATCCAAGCAGCCGCGCGCATGTTTGCCACCGAAAAACCCTCCTGTGCCATGGAAGGCATGGGGGTGGCGCATCAACCCAATTCCTACGGCGCCATTGCAGCACGTCATATCATTTCAGCCATCGTCGGCAATGTGGATGTACAGGGCGGGGAGGAACTGCTGGGACCCGCACCGTTTATTACCGAACATGAAATTGAAATGCCCGAAGCCCTGCCCATCGAGCAGCGCGAAAAAATTCTGGGCAACCAATTCAAGCTCTATTCCTGGCCCGGTTACGAAATGGTCCAGAGCAACGTGGAGCGCGTCTGGGGCAAACGCTGCGACATGTTCGGTTATACCTGTATGGCGCCGGCACCCTCGCTTTATAAGGCCATCGCCTACAGTGACCCTTATCCGGTGCGAGGATTGATTACCCTGTCATCCAACCCAATGGTGACCATCCCCAACACCAAGCTGGTCCACAAAGCCCTTAAAAGTTTGGATTTGTATGTGGTGGTGGATTATTTTATGACGCCCAGTGCCCAGCTGGCGGACTACGTATTGCCGAGCGCCATGTGGCAGGAGCGTAATTTTTTGTGGAATTTTCACAACACCACACCGGTGATTGTGGTCGGCGAAGCGGCTGTGCCGCCAACAATTGAAGGTAAGCATGACCGGCGTGATGACTATGATTTCTGGCGCGGCCTGGGCATTCGACTGGGTCAGGAAGAACACTGGCCGTGGGAAAATGTGGAGGCCTATTATGATTATCGACTTGCGCCCATGGGAATGACGTTCAGGCAAATGGTCGAAAAAGGCCGCTGGGAGCCTGAAAAGTGGGAATACAAAAAGTATGAAAAAATGGGTGGTTTCGGCACCCCCACCGGCAAAATCGAGCTGGCTTCAACCGTAATGGAAAAACTCGGTTACGATCCCCTGCCCTATTATCAGGAGCCGCCGGAAAGCCCGATTCGCACGCCTGAGCTTTCCGAGAAGTATCCGCTAATCTTGATCACCGGCGGTCGCTTCCATCCCTTCTTTCACTCCGAACATCGCCAGATCGATAAACTGCGCAAACGTTACCCCTGGGCGAAGATGCAGATTCATCCGGACACAGCAGCAGATATCGGTATTGCCGAAGGGGATTGGGTCTGGATCGAAACCCAGCATGGTCGGGTGATGCAGAAAGTTGAAATTTTCGAGGATATTGATCCCAGGGTGGTGCATGCCCAGCATGGGTGGTGGTATCCGGAGATGCCGGGCGAAGAGCCCTGGCTGCATGGTGTTTGGGTTTCAAACATCAACGTCTGTACTTCCAGCGATGAGGCGGAATGTGACGAGGCTTTAGGTTCGTGGCCGCTGCGAACCTTTCAATGCAAAGTCTATAAGGTCAAAAGCTACGGCCAGGGACACCCGGTGACAGGCTAACAGCTATTTGCAACCTGAGTTAAACAAAGCCCCTTTTCTTGCCGCCCGGAACTAGACGTGGCCCATCATTGACGACCCAAATGCATGACCGGACAAATAAACGTTAAACACAGAAATCGAGAAATAATTAATGACGACGTTTAGAAAAGTAACTGGGTATTGTTTACATACCACCAACCGCCGGGGCCAGCCCAACCTGATCCCCGTCTGACAGAACCGTATCAAGATCTACGACCCGACTGTTTACAAAGGCGATCTTAACGTCTTCTTTGGCAATTCCAGCAAGTTGAACCAGATCTTCAACTGTTTGGCCATCATCCAAATTATATTCCGTGCTATCTTTATAATCACATGAGTCTAAATTTACCAACGATGCAAAACATTTTAGATTGACTTTCATGACGATCTCCTATCTTTTGAATTCAAATACGATTTAAGTTTAATTCTGAAACGATACCGCTGGAGGTGACCACTAATATAGATTTCGCTGGTTGATCACTACTCGGGTTGGGGTGATGCTTCCTCCGGCTGTTTATCCGTATCAAGCCATATTAAGAAAAGCTTATAGCCAAGTGAAAAAATGATCGCACCAACGAAAAGCCCGATGATGCCGGATGTCATAAACCCTCCTATTGCTCCAATGAAGATGACAAGCATAGGAACATCGACGCCACGACCCATCAAGAGGGGTTTGAGAAAGGCGTCAGATATACCTACAAGGATGCTCCAGATCGCGAAAACAACTGCGATGACCGTGCTGCTGGTGGAGAACACATAGACAATAATCGGACCCAGAACCAAAATAGTAGGAAGCTGAACCACTGCAAGAATCAGCACCAACAGGGCCCAAAACCCCGCACCAGGCACGCCGGCTAAAAGAAATCCAAGGCTCGCCATGAGCGCCTGAATTAATGCGACGCCCAGAATACCCAGGGTAACGCTTCGCACAGTCGCCACTGCGAGTTTGACGGTCTCTGTCCCCCTCTCACCCGTAAGCCGCGTAGCAATTGCCCTCGCAGCCCGACCGCCACCGGCATCATTTGCCAGCAGAACACCGGCAATAATTATCGAAACCACGAACTTCAGGATCCCAATCCCGGCGCCCGCAGCGGCGGACAAAAGCGGCATACCAAATTTTTTGAGCTGCGGGGTGATCTTGCTTAGAGCAGCTCCGAGATTGTTCGCAGCCAGGCTCCAGAACTCGAATAAAGGTTCGCCGATGACCGGCCAAGACCTGACACTCTCCGATGGTGGCGGTACGCTTAGTGTGCCCGCGTTGAGATGTGCCGAATATGCTTTGGCGGTTTCTATGAGAGATCCGGAAAGCATATAGGTCGGAACGAGCAAGATGATCACCGCAAGGAGTGTTATCAGGGTTGCCGACAGCCGGCCACGTCCACCCAGGGCGGATTTAAGCCGGTTGTAGCCGGGGTGGATTGCAACGGCAATAATGATGCCCCAGACGATAATCTGAATGAAAGGCTGACCGATCTTGAAACACCAGTAAAGGAGCAGAACGGCGAGACCGACATGGATGGTTACCTCAAGCGCTCTTGCTACAAACAATTTGTCGTTTAAAGATTGATTGGATGTATTCATTCTGAGGCCTCCCGGGGCATTACAATTTAAATAATTTTAAGATAAGGAAAGATGGTGAAACTCAAATATTGTGTCAAATCTGTCAATTTAAAAACACAAGGCCATAATGAACCAAGATTATTTTGGAAACATAACCGGTTTAAGCTCTCAGATTGACGATTGCCCGACCCTTATGTTTGCCATGTAACATACGGTCGATGGCCTGATCCAGATCGACCAGGGTAATTTCTTCCACAACCGTTTCCGTCATTGGGATTTTCCATTCATCAGCGAGTTTATCCCAAGTCTTCAGCCGTCTCGACATCGGACAATTCTGGGAATCGATACCCACGAGGCTGATCCCGCGCAGGATAAAGGGAAATACATTGATCGGCAGCTCAGGTGATGCCACATTGCCACATGTGGTCACAACACCATTGGCATTCACAGATTTGATGGTGGTAGCCAGGATATCGCCGCCTACGGTATCGATGCTACCTGCCCAGCAAGACTTGAGAAGCGGACGACCGCTTTGATCTGTAGCCTCTTCGATGCTGATGATACGCTGTGCGCCGATTTCTTTTAGATATTCCGACTCATCTACCAAACCATTGACGGCAACGACCGTGTAATCCAATTTTGACAAAATGGCCACGGCAATGCTGCCAACGCCGCCGGTGGCGCCTGATACCAGCACCTCACCATGCTCCGGCAAAATGCCCCCATGAACGGTCAATTGAAAGACTGACAGGGCCGCTGTAAACCCGGCCGTTCCATAGCACATGGCCTCTCTTAATGTCAGGCCCTTGGGCAGGGGGACCACCCATTGGCCGGGTATCCGAATATACTGGCCAAACCCCCCTGCCGTGTTCATGCCCAAATCGTAACTGGTGACGATAACTTCATCTTTGGGTTTGAAGGCGCTATCGGTGCTTTCCACCACCACACCGGCAGCGTCGATGCCGGGCGTATGGGGATAGCTGCGTGTTACGCCTTTGTTCCCGCTGGCGGATAAGGCATCTTTGTAATTCAAAGACGAATAGTGCACCTCGACGACAACGTCCCCCGGGGGGAGGTCATCTATGGTTTGGTTGCGGATCTGACGCGTGTATTTTTTGTCGTCAGTTTCTTCTACTACCAGGGCCTTAAATAATTTTTCAGTCATCTTATCCTCCACAAATTTATGGGTAATAGATATACGTGTTGCCGAACGGGCTCAATTTTGGAGTTTTATTCTATTAATGCAGCGTTATTTCTAAATTCAATTCTTCACCCACCTGGGAAAGCCCCGTTTCTAATTGCTCTATAGAGATATTTGCGGGAAGCTGAACTTTAATTTCCATAGAGTAGAGCGCGGTCCCGGATTCAGGCGAGATGGTCCGCCGCGAAGTCAGGCTTTCAATATTGATGTCGTTGTTGGCAAGGTATCTGCTGGTCTTAAATACAATTCCAGTCTGGTCAATGCCCTCCACGTTGATGGTCTTTGCGGTAAAACTGACCCGTTTTTCCTTGTCTTCAGCCTCCACCGGCCTGATAAACGCCGTTATGCCCTTTTCCCTTTCAAGTCTTCGACAATCTCCTGATAATTGGTCTTCTAAGCCTTCCCCTTTTCCGGTGAACAGGAGGATGATGGCAAATTCATCCAGCATGTTGGTCATTGTTGAGTCCTCGAGATTGCAGCCGTTTTCATAAATCACTTCAGTAACATCAGCCACGATACCGGGTCGATCCTTACTGAAAGCTGTCATAATAAATTTTTTTTCCATCCCATACCTCCTTGGAACTACGATAAATTTTTGTATATCCGTAATTTTAAGGGTTGAAATGCTGATTGCCAGCCTTTTGATAATAGCGGAATAATTTACCATCAGCGGCGGCAGACAGGCACTTACTTTCCCTCAGATAGCATTTTTATCATCAAGGCACCCATCCCCTCAAAACGCATTTTTTTTGTTCCCAGCTTTTTCAGGCTATTCAGAAAAGCCTGGGCAGTTGGTGAAAGCGGTTGATTCTTCAAATATGCGATGGTGACGTCTAAAAAAATGGCATCTTTTTTCAAGGGTACGGCAATCAATTTTTCTTCTCTAAGCTCGGCCGCTACCGCCTCTTTCACCAGAAACGAAATCCCCTCTCCATGCTGCACCAGCAACTTTATAATTTCAGCGTCCCCGGTTTCCATCAGGACATTGGGCGTCACGCCCTTACTCGAGAACAAGTCATCAACAAGTCTGCGCGTCCCTGAGCCCGCATCTTTCATGATAATCGGCTCTTCAGCGATATGGTCAAAGCTGATATTGTCTTGACTTGCCAGACGATGGTTAGGCGATAAAATAAGCACCAGTTCTTCCCGACTGAAAGGGATGAAAGCAATGTTTGGATGATCATCGGCCTTGGCAATGATCACCACTTCGTTTTTCAATTCGATCAGGCTGTTGATCATTTCCCGGGAGCTGCCTTCATCCAGATGAATTTTAATATCTGGAAAAGCATCACGAAAGCCGGTCAGCAAAAAAGGGATGAAATAGCGGGCGTAAGTCCTGGCCGAGCCCAATTTCAGATTGCCTTTTTTCAAGGCCTTCATTTGGGCAACAGCATCTTCAATTTTTTTTTCGTATTCGAAGATTTTTCGGGAAAAATTGAAGAGCGTCTTGCCTTCATCGGTTAGAATAAGGCGACGACCCTTTTTTTTAAAAAGCTTGAGCCCGCAGCTTTCTTCAAACAGCTTGACCTGGGCTGTGACGGCCGGCTGGCTGACAAACAGCTGCCTGGCTGCCAGGCTAACATTCCGGCATTTGGCGACCTGATAAAAAGCTCTGAGCTGATTTAAATTGATCACCTTTGGATCCCGATGTTAAATGAATGGCAATTAACTTAAATCCTCATATGCCTTTTTCAACACTTTAGCAATCTGGATATTCTGGGGGCAACGTTTCTCAGCTCTGAAATAGTTGGCCTTAAGAATATTTGATTTGATATCTGACGATAATGTGTTGAATAGCCTGTGAGCCGTATTTCGATCTCCATAGCTGTGGTGGTACATGGAATAGCGTAGGATATCACCGATCGGAACATCCAGATCGGTTGCGGATTCACAAATCTGTGAACAACCGGCGCAGTAGCCGGAAGCCGTTTGCCGGGCATATTGTTGCATCCGGTGCCAGTCACCCTTGGACAGTTCTTTCTTATTCAGGGCCGCGGCAACATTGGCCTGCAAAATCGTCATATTGGGCATCGCCGAGCAGATGCTGGCAATATTCGGATTTTCCCAGACCACTTTCAGCTTGGCCTGTTCAGCGGTATAGCCTTTTTTCATGAAATTTTCGGTCATTTTGATGGCATCATCGGTTTCAGATCCGATGGAGGCATAAAAATTTGCTGTGAAAGCCGCCTGGGTTTTCATGGCGGTCAAACCAATTCCAGCCTCAACACAGGCATCCACCGCTCTTTTCATCTTGTCTTGAGCCATGAGCCGATAATTATAGCTCATCATAATGCCATCTATCCAGCCCAGCTTGGCAGCAGCCAGCATACTGTCTGCCATATTTTTATGCGTGCTGAGGCCAAATAAACGAATTTTTCCTTGCGCTTTGGCCTTATCAGCCCAAGTTTTGACGGCCTCGGTTAATTCTTTTTTTACATTACTGACATAATGAATGAAATACATATCAATGTAAGATGTGTTCATTCTTTGAAATGAGGTGTTCAATTTTTCGGTTAGTTTTTTGGGATCTGAAGTTGCGGCTTTTGTAACCAGAAAAACGTTTTTACGGTGGTCTGGAAACTTGGCGAAGTATTTACCGATGGCTTTTTCATTTTTTCCCCACCCATATGAATCGGCTGTATCCCAATAGGTGACGCCCATTTTAAAGGCCTGCCGGAATACAAGCTGATCAGAGGGCTTTAAAACACCCCCCAGCGAAAGCATAGAGACATTTACGCCGGTTTTGCCAAACGGCCGCATTGGCACCGTCATTTGCTCAGACGCTTTGGTTGCCGAGCTGCCATGGGCCTGTGTTAGCGCGTTTAAAGGCAGCAGTGCCGATCCGATCCCTGCAGCTCCCGCTCCTTTAATAAAATCTCGCCTTGAAAAATACCTTTTTTTGCCAGACATATTGCGCTTCTCCTTTGAATAGTTTCAAAAATTTTTGGCAGTTAGTCAGACATTGGGAATTCAGAAATTAAGGTGAAGATAATATTTGATCTGAAATCTCTTCGATCGAGCTATTGGAAACGTCAATAATTTGAATGCCTCTGATTTGTCTGAATATTTTATGACTGTAGAGCAATTCACGTCGAATCGCTTCAATATCCGTATAATCACTTGGCGCGGTATAAGAAAGCCTTTTTGCTCTGATAATCGCCACTTTTTCCGGTGAAATCGTGAATCCAATCTTTCGTTTTTTAACGGTAAGCACATTTTCAGGAAGCGGTTCAAAAGGAATAATTGGAATATTGGCCACTTTGAGATTATTGTTGCAGGACAGAAAAAAACTTGTGGGCGTTTTTGAGGTCCTCGAAATTCCTAAAATGATAATATCCGCTTCGTGCAGGGTTTCAATGTTCTGGCCGTCATCGTGTCTTAGGGTATAGTCGATGGATTCTGATAGGCGAAAGGAAGCTTCATCCAGCCCTGAAAGCAAACCGGGCCTGGAAGTCGGCATTATATCCCATAGTCTACCGATTCTTTTTAACAGCGGTCCCAGCAGATCAATAGCATAGATCTTCTTTTTTCTTTTAATTTGATAAAAATATGAGCGCAGTTCTTCAGAGACCAGTGAATAAATGATGATGGCATTAAATTTGTCAGCTTCTTCAAGAATCGTTTCGATCTGTTTTTTCGTTTGAATATTCGGAAATCGATTGTAGGCGGGCGTAATTTCTGGAAATTGGACTAATGCTGCGGTAATCACTCTTTGAGCAGTGAGCCCGGTTGCATCAGAAACGATAAATACATGGACTTTTTTATTTTTTGACTGCATGAGCTCAGACTATCACCGCAAATGTTCGCCATATGTTCAGCGTATATTAACTGGATAGAGCTTTGGCTTTCAGGCGGATCATAGATTATAATCCCCTTGTCATCTGAAAAAAAAGAAAGGCCAGCAACACCATCCCGTGATCGATTTCTTTGCTTTCAATTCTGGCTTGGAACTCCTCAAGCGGCATCGCTATAATTTCAATATCTTCGCCCGCATCCAGGTTTTGGGTTTGTGACTTGACCACATTTTCGGCCAAATAAAAGAAACACCGATTGCTCAGGATTGCCGGCTGCGGATAGCATTCTCCAAGCAGCTTGATGCTCGATGCCTTATACCCGGTTTCTTCAAGCAACTCTCTTTGCGCGGACAGTTCCGGTGATGTATCATCCGGGTCCACCAGGCCACCGGGTAACTCCAGACAGACCTGCTCGGTGCCGTGCCTGTATTGACGCACCATGACAACCTCCTGCTGCGGCGTCAGTGCCATAATCAAGACCCAGTCGGGAAACTGGATGGCATGCACATCCCGGATGGCGCCCGTGCGCGGCGAACGCACCTGTTTTTTGTGCAGCGAAAAAATATGAAAATCCCCTATCTGCTCGCGTTTTAAGACCGCCCAGTCTTGAATCATCGCCTGGTTTCCTTTCCACGTCCCCTGTCTTCTTTTTCCGCCAGGTCAGTTGCCATAGTGAAGCTCCCCGCGGTCCGCCTCCGGCGGACGGGGCATCCTTATTTTTCCTCCCCCTTGACGAAGATCCGCCGCCGGCGTGGATGGGGGAGGACCAAGGTGGGGGTGAAGTCATGGTCATGCTTCCCCCTCCCCTAACCCCTCCCACCAAGGGAGGGGAATTCAAAGGATACCACCATGTCGTGTCGACTTGTCCCGTCGTAGCTCATAGAGCGAAGTCGGAAGCCCTCTGGCGAAGACCGATCATCCATTTGGCAAGCCAAGGAGCATTCTGGCATGTTTCGGTAAAAAACCACCGGTTGCTAAATTACGGGGCTACTGTTCAGAGGGATTTACGCATTCCGGCATTTTTTCTTTGCTCCTCTTTACGCTGGGCAAGTATTTTAGACATTAACAGGCCGATTCCCATGGGGTGCAGATCCTCTGATTTCAGGCCAATCAGGGTATCGACAAACGCCCTAGCGGAAGGTGAAAGCACCTGCTCCTTGAGGTAGGCAATGCTAACATCCAGATACACTTTAGGACCTTTCAGGGGAACGCTGGCCAATTTTTTTTCTTTCAGCTCTTGGGCCACGGCTTCTTTGACAACAAACGAAACGCCTTCACCACGCTGCACCAGCTGTTTGATAAATTCGGTATTGCTGGTTTCCATCAAGATATTGGGTGTACATCTTTCGGCTTCAAACAATTCTTCCACCAGTTTGCGGGTTCCGGAGCCTCTTTCTTTCATGATAAAATGCTCTGCCACCAGATCCGCAAAGGAAATCGCCTTCTTTCGCACCAGGGGATGCTTCCGCGAAACGATCACCGCCATTTCCTCCCGGCTAAAAGGGAAAAAATGAACATCAGGGTTGTCTTCGGCTTTGGCAATAATCGCTACTTCAATTTTGAAATTCAGCAAACTGTGAATCATGTCCAGTGAGCTGCCCTCGTTTAATTGAATTTGAATATGGGGATAGTTCTGGTGAAAGGAGGTGATCATCAGGGGCATAAAATAGCGTGCATAGGCCTTGGTGGTTCCCAGACTGAGTACGCCTCTTTTGAGTTCACGCATATCATCGATGACGGCTTCAATTTCTTTTTCAAATTTAAAAATTTTGATCGCATATTGATAGAGCGACCGGCCTTCATCGGTCAGAAAAATCTTGCGGCCTTTCTTTTTAAATAGTTTTAGGTTGCAAAATTCTTCAAAAGACTTGATCTGGGCGGTAACCGCCGGCTGGGTAATAAACAGCTCGCTGGCTGCAGCTGTAAAATTCAAGTTTTTGGCTGCGTAATAAAAGACTCGGAATTGGTTAAAATTTAGCATGACTAATTTTTATTTATGGACAAATATCAATCATAAATAGAACTTATGCATAACATAAATTAAATTGGTTTGACAGTTTTTTTTTATTAGTTCATAAAAAATGAATCTTATTTAATTTCAGGCTTCTGTGCTCACGCCTCAACTGGTTCTGATTTCATTTGAGTTCCAGTTCCTCCGACCTAAAGCCTATGGTATTATTGCAAAAAATTGTGTAATCTCACCAATAGCGTTTAACCCCACCATGAAAGGAGGAAGAAAATGGCCGAACAAGCTGGAAGATTCCCGGACCCTCACGAGTATGAAGTCCCATCTGAACTCGAGGGCTGGGAAGAAATGTATCCTTCACACTACCTGTTTTCCGAAGACAGAGCAGATTGGGAAAAAGCGCAATTCTGGTATCAGGACAAAATTCACGCCCCGGAGCCGATGCCGCCGCTGGATTTAATTTTCCAGGAGGCCTGGCAAATTGCCCTCTCACAGTACACCACCCGAGTTTTTTGCATCCCACCGGCGCAGGGCATCGCCCAACGTATGATGGGCTGTTACATGTACATCTGCGCTATCGCACCGCCACCGGAGGAGATCATCGGTGAAAAAGCCGGGCATTTTGAAAAACGCGTGTTTTATGTATTTGAACATTATGATGAACTCTGGGACAAATGGCTGACCAAATTCAAAGCGCTGGGGAATGAAATGGCCGCCGTTCAAATCCCTGCCGAGTTGCCAAAATTTGTTCCCGATGATCAGGTTCTGCCGGCACCCACCGGGGTGTATGACAGTTATTATTTAATCGAAGCGTTTGATAAGCTCGTCAACCAGATGTTCAAAGGCTGGCAGTATCATTTTGAAATGCTCAACTTAACCTATCTGGCGTATCTCATGTTTGCCGATGTATCCCGCAAGCTTTTCCCCGGCATCAGCGAAAGCGCTATCGGCAAGATGGTGGCCGGCGCTTATGTATCAATGTTTAAGCCCGAAGAAGAACTTGTTCGTCTCTCCAAACTGGCCAATTCTGCCAAAGACGTTTCAGCCATTCTCAAAAGTGATAAGTCCTTTGAAGATAAAATCGCTGAACTTCAAAAAACAGACGCCGGTAAAAATTGGCTGGCAGAATATGAGAAAGCCAAAGATCCGTGGTTTTATGTATCCTGCGGCAGCGGCTGGTTTCATTACGAAGGCAGTTGGATGACCGATCCGAACATTCCCTACAGCTACATCAAGGGCTATGTCGAACAGCTGGAAAACGGCGAGACCATCGAGCGCTCGCTGGATGATATCGAAAAGCAAAGAGATGAAATCGTGGCCGAATATCGCAATCTCATCAAAACCGATGAAGACCGCAAGGCCTTTGATGATGCCTACAACACGATTCGAACCATCTACCGCTACGCCGAAGACCACCTGTTCTGGGTTGAGCACTGGTTCCACACGATCTGGTTTGACAAAATACGGGATTTTGGAAAGTTGCTCGTCAACAACGACATGCTCAACGAAGTCGATGACATCTTTATGTTTAATCGCTATGAAATTCCGCAGTTGCTGACCGAGTTATCAACCGGCTGGGCGCTGGGTGTGGATATCCCCATGCGCGGCAGTTACTACAAATCCAAAGCTGAAAAACGCAAAAAAATCCTTGAAGCCGCCGGCCAGTGGAACGCGACCCCGGCGCTGGGGGTTCCACCTGAAGAAGTGGCCGAGCCCTTTACCATCATGCTGTGGGGTATCACCACCGAAAAGGTTAAGGAATGGCTCAAAGGCGTCGATGCAACCGCCGGTGAAGATGTCTCCGAGATCAAAGGTTTCGCCTCATCGGCCGGTGTCGTCGAGGGCCCGGCCCGCGTGCTCAAGCGGCTCAAAGACATTGTGGATCTGCAGCCCGGCGAGATCCTGGTCTGTCCGTCCACCAACCCGTCCTGGGCACCGGTCTTTACCAAAATCAAAGCTGCCGTAACCGACATCGGCGGGCTCACCAGCCATGCCGCCATCGTCTGCCGCGAATATGGGGTTCCATCGGTGACCGGCACGGGGGTATCGACCCAGGTGATCAAAACCGGCGACATTCTCAAAGTGGACGGTGACAGTGGCGTGGTCCAAATCGTCCAACGCGCAGGATAAACTATCAGCGAAAGCGAACTGGACGGCTTTTACCTTTGTAACGGATTAAAAGCTTTCGCTTTCTACCAACGAACATCCTGATGGAGCCCCCTCCCCGCGGGGAGGGGGTTTCAGAAGGATGGACGCCGAAGGAAACCAAAATGGAGTATATCCTGGAGTTTGAAAGACTGGATAAAAGATCACTCCCTATCGTCGGCGGCAAAAATGCAAGCCTGGGAGAAATGATCAAAGCCGATATCCGGGTCCCGCCCGGATTTGCCGTGACCACCGATAGCTATCTATTGTTCATTACCGATGCAGGCATAAAAGACAAAATTATCGAGATTGTCGCCAATCTAGATCCCGAAGATGTTGAGGCGCTCAACCAGGCCAGTGCCGGTGCACAGGAGCTCATCAGACGCACGGCCATACCCGAAGCCGTCGCCAAAGCCATTACCAACGGTTATGCTCAACTGTGCGACAAGTGCGCCGTTGCCGTCATTCCGGTGGCCGTTCGTTCAAGTGCCACTGCTGAAGATTTGCCCAATGCCAGCTTTGCCGGCCAGCAAGATACGTATTTGTGGATACAGGGCGCAGACCAGGTGATTGCCCATGTGCAATTCTGCTGGGCCAGTTTGTATACGCCACGTGCTATTGCTTACCGGATCAAAAACCGCTTTCCCCACAAAAAAGTGCTCATCAGTGTGGGCGTTCAGAAAATGGTCAACGCCAAAGCCGCCGGTGTCATGTTTACACTCAATCCGACGGATGGTGACGTATCCAAAGTGGTTATTGAGGGCAGCTGGGGGCTGGGGGAAACTGTGGTTTCCGGCTCGGTCAACCCGGATAAATTCGTCGTTGATAAGGTCATGCTGGAAATCAATGAGAGAACCATCTCCGCCAAACACATCGAATGTGTGTATGATCTGGAACAGGAAAAAGTCATCGATGCGGATGTTACTGAGGACAAGCAGTGCACCTGCTGTCTGGCGGACGAGGAGATAAAAGCGCTGGTGAAAGCCGCCAAAAATATTGAAAACCATTACGGACGACCTATGGATATTGAATGGGCCATTGATAAAGATTTACCCTTTCCGGATAGCTTGTTTATTGTTCAGGCGCGTCCGGAAACGGTCTGGAGCCAGCGCAAGACGGAGTCGGTCATCGGCGCTAAGACCGGTCGCCAGCTATTGATGGATCAGGCTATGAAACGCATCAAAATTCCGTAGGAAGCATTTACCCAAATCCCCTACCCTCTATATAGAGTCTTCAGTGATTGGGATGAGGAGGATATCAAACTGCATAAACATCTCAGCTGTAAATGGCTTAAAAAAGGACATTAGAGATTAAAATATATAGGGATTAATCATTTGCTAACACTATTTTGGTTATCTTAAAACTACCTTATTAAATTTTTGAAAAGGAGGAACCGATTTATGAGAGACATGAGAGGATTTATTGCCGAAGGCGAAGAAACCGGTCTGTGCAAACGGATCAGCGCCGAGGTCGACTGGAACTTGGAGCTGTCGCATATCGCCAAGCTGAATGAAGAACAAAGCGGTCCGGCGCTTCTTTTTGAAAACGTCAAAGATTATGATACGCCGGTCATCACCAGTGTCTGTACGACAGTCGAGCGGCTGGCTTTGATTATGGGTCTGCCGCTGGACTCCACACTGGTTGATCTTTATGAAGAGTGGGCCAAACTGGGTGAAAATCTGGTACCCCCCAAAGAAGTGAGCTCATCTGGTGCACCCTGTAAGGAAAATATTTTAACCGGTGATCAAATCGATCTTTTTAAATTTCCGGTTCCCCAGTGGTATCCGCTGGACGGCGGGCGCTACATCGGCACAGCCCATTTTATTATCAGCAAGGATCCCGAGAGCGGTTGGGTGAACCTGGGAACCTACCGCAGCCAGCTGCTGGCAAAAGATAAGATCGGCACCCAGTTTATCAAAGGCAAACACGCCGACATCATGCTCAAAAAATACCAGGCCATGGGCAAGCCCATGCCGGTTGCGTCGGTCATCGGATGTGATCCCTTGTTGTTTGTGCTGGGAGCCGCGCGTGTGTCTGCATTTGTTTCGGAGTATGATGTCTACGGCGCGCTGCGGGGCGAAGCGGTCGAAGTGGTGAAGGGTGAAACCGTCGATCTGCCCATCCCGGCCCATGCTGAAATCGTGATCGAGGGTGAAGTGGATGCCGATAAATTCATGGAAGAAGGTCCCTTCGGCGAGTACACCGGTTATTATTCCGGTGTCGGCACCGACCCGCGCAATTATATTGATGTCAAATGCGTCACCCACCGCAACAATCCCATTTTGTGGGGAACAACCGTCGGCCGGGCCGTTACCGACACCCATATGACCATGGCCCTTTCCTACGGCGCCACCCTGTGGCAGCAGCTGCTGGCCATGAAAATACCCGGCCTTAAAGGGGTCTACTGCCCTCCGGAGGGCTCGGGGCGATTCCTGGCCATCATCTCCATGAAGCAGATGTATCCCGGGCATGTTGACCAGGTTTTGACTGCTTCGATATCCACCGAAATGGGCGCCTATGGCCTGAAGACGGTTATCGTCGTAGATGAAGATATCGATCCCTGGGATATTCCGCGGGTGATGTATGCCCTGAGTTTCCGGTTCCAGCCCAATCGATCCCAGGTCATCAAGCGCGGCAGATCGACGCCGTTGGATCCATCTTTACCGATCGAAGCCAGGGAGATTACAGGCCGGCTCCTGCTGGATGCAACCATACCTTACGAATGGAAGAAAAAGCCCATTCCCATCGAGTTGGACAAGGAAATAGTTGAGAGGGTTAAGGGTAGGTGGTCAGAACTGGGCCTGTAGAAGATGTCTTAAAAAGGCATCTCATAATTGGTTGAGCCTGTTAGCCCGTTGCCCGTTAGCCCGTTTCTTAAATTTGGAAACAGAGTCTTTTCCTATTTAACGGGCTCAACTGGCTCAACGGGCTCAACCGGCAACCTGTATTAGGAATTGAGGAAATGGCAGATACGAAATTGTTGGAGGGCAAACGGGTACTGGCGGTCGACGATGAGCAGGATGTCCTGGATACCCTGATCGACTTGCTGCCGATGTGTGAAATGGTGACCGCCTCTTCATTTGAAAAGGCCAGGGAAATGCTGGATTCTCAGCAATTCGATCTGGTGATTCTGGATATTATGGGAGTTGACGGTTACGGCCTGCTGGAAATGGCGACTCGCAAAAACATCCCGGCTGTCATGCTGACCGCCCATGCCTGGAGCCCGGACAACCTGGTGCGATCGATTAAAGAGGGTGCGGTCTCTTATCTGCCTAAAGAAGAGCTGGCCAACATCACAGACTATCTGAATGATGTTCTAAGCGCCAAGAAGGAAGGCCGCGATCCGTGGGCGTCCTGGCACGAGCGCTTGCCGGCTTCGTATTTTGAGCGGCGCTGGGGTGCGGCCTGGAAAGACAACGATCGGCAATTCTGGGAGACCTTTAAAGCCGGTTTAAAGGCCAAGCGCTCCGCATCCAAAAAAGAAGATTAACTTTACTGCACACAGACAAAACAATATAGGGAGGAAAGTTGTGAAACCAATCCGTTATCAAAAAGAGATGGTGGATGAATTTTTAAATGACGGTTACTGGACCCAGGAACTTTTTTATGACTTCTGGGACAGAAATGCCCGTGAATACGCTGACCAGGAAGCACTGGTGGATTCAAAATATCGCGTCACCTGGGCGGAAGCCAAGCGCCTGGTGGATGGGATTGCCTCTACCTGGGTTCAGATGGGTATCCCCCAATATGCGCGCATCATTATTCAATCACCCAACAGTGTTTACGGCTTTCTGGCCAGAATTGCCGCTGAAAGAGCCGGCCTCATCTCCCTGACGGTCTATCCGTACCTGCGGCAACGGGAATTGGAATACATGGTGGAAAGGACTGAAGCCTCAGCCGTGGTCATTCCTCATGAATACCGCAATTTTGATTATCTGGAAATGTACAAGGATTTGCAGCAGCGCTTTCCACATCTGAAATACATTTTTCTGTTTGACGACACCGTACCGGATTCGGCCCCGGAGAACACCTATTCGCTGACCCAGCTGGCCCAGGCAGCTGCCGAAAAAGACATCGATGAAAATGTTCTCAAAGAAAGACGACTGGATCCGCTCTGGAATATCGCGTTGCTGACCACCACATCCGGCACGACCGGACTGCCCAAACTGGTGGAATGGCCCACTGCTCCGCGAGTGTGTACATCCAAGGGGCGGGTGAGCATCTGGGGCCTCAACCACAAGGATACCACCATGGCCATTGCGCCGCATGCCGGCGGTGCTGCCGGAACACTGACCTATTTTGCCGCACCTTTGGTCGGCGCCAAAACGGTTATGCTCGAAGAGTTCGTTCCCGAGGACGCCCTGGCCCTGATCGAAAAGGAAAAAGCCACGGCCATCGGCGTGGTCCCCACCCATCTGGTGCGTATGCTGGAGTGTGACACGTCCAAATACGATCTAAGCTCGCTGCGCTTTATTCGCTCTGCCGGCGGCTATCTTTCACCTCAGATCGCCGAAGAGGCCGAGAAGGCTTTTGGCGCAGTCATCACCAGCGACCTGGGCACTCAGGACATGGGCTCGGTCTCCGGTTGCCGGGTTGAAGACAGCAAGGATTTGCGCCGCCGCACGGTCGGTCGCATGCTGCCCGGCAACAAGGTTATTCTTAAAGATGAAGACGGCAACCCGGTGCCCGAGGGCGAGCCCGGTATCCTGTATTTCAGAGGCCCCCATGCACCGGCCGGCTATTTTCGTGATGAAGAGTTGACTTCCACGGTATTCGATCCTGATGGATGGACCACCACCGGCGATATCGTCAAATTCGATCAGGAATGCCTCTGGATATTGGGACGCGCCAAAGATATGATCATCCGCGGAGGCCAGAATATTTATCCGGCCGAAATCGAAGGACTACTCAATGACCATCCCAAGGTCGCGTCGGTTGCCGTTGTCGGCTATCCGGACCGCGAGATGGGCGAACGCGCCTGCGCCTACGTCATTCCCAGAGCCGGCCAGGATTTTACCTTCGATGAAATGGTGGAATTCCTGAAAGGCAAACAGCTGGCCATGTACAAGCTGCCTGAGCGTCTGGAGGTGGTTTCCGAATTTCCGGCTGTCGGTGATTCGGGCAAGGTCAACAAGGAAACCTTGAAGAAGGAGATTGCGGAGAAGGTAAAACAGGAACTAGGTTGAGCCCGTTTCCCGTTTGCCCGTTGGCCGGTTTTTAAATGAAATCAGACTATGTTCCGTTATTAACCGGCTCAATCCGCCAGAGGCGGACTCAACAGCCTAACCGATAGATATCTCATGCAAAAGACGGTATTGATTATATCGACCCTGGATACCAAGGGATCGGAAACCGATTATCTGGTGGAAAAGCTGAAGGGACTGGGTCTCAACACGCTGCTGATGGACATTTCCATGCGTGGCGCTGCACCCTCGCCTGCAGACATCCCGCCGGATCGCGTGGCAGCGGCCGGCGGCAGCAGTTTTGAAGAGATTCGCAATTCGCGCAACCGCTCACACATCACCAATATTACCATGGCAGGCGCCTCGCGTATTGCGGCCGATCTGCTTTCTGAAAACAACCTCGATGGGGTAATTGGTATCGGCGGCTCCACCGGGACGCTGATGGCCACCGAGGTGATGCGCTCGCTACCCTTTGGTATACCCAAGGTGATGATTTCTTCCACGGCTGCGTTGCCGGGGCTGGCCACGCGCTATATCGGCACCGGTGACATCGCCCTTCTCCATTCGGTGATCGAAATATCGGGAGTCAGCGATTTGCTCAAAAATGTCATGGATCGCGCTGCCGGAGCGCTGGCCGGGATGGTGCTGAGCAAGGTCACATCTCCCAAAACCGGCGAAGGCAAAGCGATTGCCTTGACCATGCTGGGTCCCTGTGAAAAATGTGCCAGCGTTGTTCGCGCCAGCCTTGAGAGCAAAGGCTTTCAGGTCATCGGGTTCTCGGCCGCCGGTATCGGGGACCGCGCCATGGAAGATATGATTGCCAATGGTTTCTTTCAGGGGGTTGTCGATCTGGCCCCGGGTGGTGTCGGCGAGCATCTGTATGGATTTATGCGGGATGCCGGACCCCATCGCCTGGAAACAGCCGGCAAGGCCGGCATCCCCCAGATCATATCAACCTGCAGCGTCAATCACATGACACCGGCCAAATCAAAATATAAGCCGGAATATCACGAGCGCCGCAAGTATGATCTGGATAAATTTAGAACCTGGATTCGTTTATCAAGTGATGAGCT